>CAZNSF010000259.1:0-6318 GCA_964575565.1 uncultured Verrucomicrobiota bacterium
CCTACACGACGCTCTTCCGATCTTACTGTATCATCGACTACTCTTTTTGCTAAACGTGGGTTGTACGAACATTTTCAGGTCATCACCTCTAAGCTTGGTTGGAAACGAAAGGGCGAGACTCTGTTATTGGGTCTTTCTGGAGGACGCGATTCAGTATGTTTATTGCATTTACTCCTGGTAAGTGGTCACCGTGTAGTTGCAGCGCATTTGAACCATTGTTTGCGTGGCAAAGAAAGTATGCGTGATGAAAAGTTTGTTAAAGATCTTTGTAAAACATGGGACGTGCCGCTTATCGTAGAACGAGAAGATGTCTTTAGACGTGCTAAACACCACAAACTTTCTATTGAAGAAGCAGCACGGATTGCGCGTTATCGCTTTTTAGAACGTACGGCTCGAAAAAAGAAGCTACACAAGGTGGTTGTTGCTCATCATCAACATGATCAGGCCGAAACGGTGCTCCTGAAAGTTTTCTATGGCTGTAGTAGAAACCAACTTCGTGGAATGAAAATCGATCGTCCTTTTTCATCTTTAAGTTGGAATGTTTCATCCTCTAGCAAAAAGAGTGAGGGGCGTTTACGACTTATTCGTCCCTTCCTAGAATCACCACGTTCAGAAATCGCGCGTTATGCACGGCAAAATCAATTGGCCTTTCGTCAAGATAGTTCTAACCGCGATCTTTCTCATCCTCGGAATTGGATTCGCCATCGTCTATTGCCTTTAATCGGACGCCGCCTGAATCGTAACGTAGTAAAAGCGCTTGCTCGGATGGGTGACTAAAAATTATTACTTCCAGTCAAACGCGCCTTTTTTTAAGGCATAAAGAAAGCCGAGAAAAAGAACCCCGAGAAAAGTAAGCATGCTAAAGAAAATAGTTAATCCTTCCTTTATCATTTCTTTATAAACCACAGCCCATGGATATAGAAAAACCACTTCCACATCGAAGAGAATAAAAAGCATGGCAACCAGGTAAAACTTAACAGAAAACCGCGTATGGGCGCCCGTTAGGGGTGGTACACCGCACTCATAAGCATCATCTTTAGCAGGATTCGTTTTTGCTTTTTGAGAAGTAATAGCCGAAACAATCAACGTGCTTGCTGCAAAAAGGATAGCAACGATGATTAAAAGGAAAATAGGTAGATAATCCGAAACCATGGATTTGTATTGAATTGTAATCTTGCAATGTGCAAGTACATTTTCCAACAACTTCTTATGAACAGGCTGTCGAAAGAACCCTGCTAGAATTTTTTAGTAAGCAAAGATAAGAGGAATCAAGGTAAGCGCATTGAATCCAGAGTGCATTGCGATACATGCTGCAAGATTACCTCGCCATTCATAGAGAAGTGTAAGGGCTACTGCTAAAGCAAATAAGGGCAACGCACTTACTGCATGTTGATGAAAAGCCGCAAATGTGATGGAAGTAATCCATAGAGCATGGAACATCCCCCACTGTTTTTTAATACAGGGATAAATTATCCCCCGAAAAAAAATTTCTTCAGCGAAAGGAGCTCCCACTGCAGCAGTAAAAACAATTCCCATTCGAATCCAAAATTTTTTTACTTCAATAAAAAGTTGAACAACAGATTGCAGCTCAGTAGATAATCCAAGCTGGGTAAAAATGATATGGGCAACACAAATTGAAAGTAAAATGGGCAAAAAAATTGCCACAAGTGTTATGCTTGCCGTTAATAATGCATGAGGAATGGTTGTTGTTTTAAAACCAAAAGCTTCGCTCCATGAAACCTTTTTATGGTGAAGAAAAAATGATACCGATGTAAGAAGTAATGTTTGGAGCAATATTTGGCTAGCCACTGTAAACAGCGCTTTCTGGGTAGCTGTTTCCAGAAGTTTAAATGTATTCAGTATTCCGCCAAACAAAATTGTTAGTCCAATGGCTATTAAAAGAACGGCGAATAATTGAGCCATTTCTAATAAGGTCCATATATGAACATTTACACTTTTGCCGAATACAGAGCTTTCTGCTGTTCGTCGTTGCCATTTCAAAACACACACAGCCAACATACAGAGGCTAGAAATCGACAACAAGATTCCAGATGATTTGTCCATTATTTTATAGTTGAAGAGAGAAAGATTCTAATTAATCGATGCGCCAAATTCTTTTTAACCATTTTTGGGATGGCATGGATTTGTCCGCTGCTATCAAAGACAGTTATTTGGTTATGATCAGAATCGAATCCTGAACCCTTTACACCAACTTTATTAGCCGCAATAAAATCCAGATTTTTGGCCTTTAACTTCATTTTAGCATGATGAAGGAGGTGGTGAGTTTCTGCTGCAAAACCCACAAGAATTTGCCCCTTTCTCTTTTTTCGTCCTAATTCTGCGAGAATATCCGGTGTCTTTTTTAATCTTAAAACCAACGCCCCTTTTTTGATTTTTTGAGAAGCTGCTTTTACGGGTTGATAGTCAGCAACGGCTGCAGCCATAATTACCATATCCGATCGCTTTGCCTCTCGCAGAACAATCGCGCGCATTTCTTTTGCGGTTTCTATTCGGTAGAAACGAATACGAGAAGGTGGTGTTAAATGGACGGGACCGGAAATAAGTGTTACTCGATGTCCAGCTGTAATAGCGGCTTCAGCCAAAGCATACCCCATTTTACCTGAAGAACGGTTCGAAATGAACCGTACAGGATCGATAGGTTCACGTGTAGGACCGGCTGTAATCAAAATATGTTGTTGTGGCATGAAAGAGTTCTTAATCTCAAAGTTTAATGGGAAGTGTTTTTAGCCCGGAAACCTTTGCAGATTCGAAGGTTGCCATTTCACATAAAATTTTTGAGGAAGCTTCAATGAAATGCATGCCTAAGACGGCTCCTGTACCTTCGCCTAAACGCATCTTTAAATCTAATAACGGTTCAACCCCGAGTTTTTTTAAAATTTTCGAGTGAGCTTGTTCATTCGAGCAATGGCTAAAAAAGCAATAATCACGTGTATGTGGTTCCAGGGCAAAAGCAACTGCGGCTGCGGAAGTGGCAATAAATCCATCGATCACTACCGCCAAACGATGTTTAGCAGCTTCCAAGATAGTTCCCACCATCGCAGCAATTTCAAAGCCTCCGACAACGCTTAGCCAATAAAAGGCTTCCGGCTTTTCAATTTTGTCACCATGAAGACCCAATGATTTCTGAATCACGGCTGCTTTATGTTTTAATATTGAATCGTTGATGCCCGTGCCACGACCAACCACCTCTTGACTATCAAGTTGAAGAATAGCAGCAAATAAAGCCGAAGCGGACGTTGTATTGCCAATACCCATTTCGCCGATCCCAAGCAAATGGATTTGATCTTTCTTAGCTAATTGCACTTGCTCCTTTCCAACAGTGATGGCTTGTTGGCACTCCGCATAGGTCATTGCTGGCTCCTTTAAAAAATTGCGTGTCCCACCGCGAACAGAGCGTTGGTAGAAAGAAGAATTTTTGGTCAGGAGCTTTGAAAAGTCAGTATCTACGCCTACATCCACCACGTGAATTTCTACTTGACCATGCTTGGCTAAAACATTGATGGCAGCTCCGCCATTTAAAAAATTGAGCACCATTTGACCGGTAACTTCTGTTGGATATGCGCTCACGCCTTCTTGGGCTATGCCATGGCTTGCTGCATAAATAAGAACGCGCTTGCGGATAATTTTCGGTTCCAATGTTTCTTGGATGCCTGCAAGTCGTACGGCGATATCTTCTAAGACCCCAAGAGAACCCAAGGGCTTGGTCTTGGCATCGATTTTCTTTTTAGCAAGCTCCAGGAGCTTGTGATCTATCGTAGAATTCATAGGCAGGACAGCGCCGCTGTATTTTTAACGGAATGACTTTTCTGTTTTTGGTTTAGCGCGGAGCAGAATCAAAAATCCTAAGAAGACTAAAACTAGGATTGCAAAGAGCGCTAATCGATAAGTTTTCCTTTCACCAAGATGGAGATAATTTTCGGATAGTTTAAAAACCATAGCCCATACCAAGGGTCCTAAAATGGCAGCGCCCCTGCCGACTAAACCAAAAAGAGCGAACATTTGGCCGCGCTCTTCCGGATGGCAAATATCCAATAAATAAGCGCGCCCCACAGTCCAAATTCCTCCGAACCCGATTCCGAATAAGGGTCCCGTGATCCAAAAGAATAATTTATGACGTATACGATAATCACTTTGCACACTAAACATAGCCAATAGTAACGCAAGCATCCATACGATGATGACTGCAAGCAGTGTTTTATAACGATCTGTTTTATCAGCGATATGGCCGATGATGAATGCTCCGAGGACAGCGCAAAAGGTGGAAACGATTAGAAAGGAGTTAATTTCTGAAACCGTGAAACGGAATAGTTCGCGACCTTTCCACATGAGTGGAATAATCACTCCAGCTGATTTATCTAACCCAACTACTTTATCGCAATAGAGCGACATGTTAATAGTTACTGTTTCCACACCGTCTAAGGCGAGAAGGCAACCGAGGAAGAAAAAGAACATTGTTGGATGGCTTCGCACTCTACGCAGAGTAATCGAAAACGAACCGATGCTATTCCGAAGACTTTCAGCAAGATTAAAATGAACTAAACCAGGTCTTTCCTTTAAAAATAAAAAAAGTGGCAACGAAAAGATAAGTACCAATAATGCGGTGACTCCAAAGACCGATGAATAATTATTTTGGATAGGATCCACAAATTTTTGTGAAACAAGGAGGCCTGTGATTGAACCTACATAACCCAAGCCAACGCCTACCCCGGAAATTCGTGCTTTATGTCTTTCATCGGCAACATCGCCCAACATAGCAAAGTAAAATACCGTAGCTACTTGGTAGCCAATATTTGCCAGTACAAAAAGGGTTAAACCCATCAATAATGTAGGCATCGTGCCAATTAAAGAACAGGCAGTTATACATAGCATGGTAAAACAAATCACAAAAATTTTTCGCCGTCCTAATTCATCGGAAATTGGGCTTAAAAGAATTTGGAGGATCGCTGCAATAAAAATAGAAACACTCCAACTCACATTAAAAGCAAATTCAGTGCCATGTTGTTCATCAATCACCCATGGACCGAAATAACGACTGATGATATTCATGGAAAAGATCGTTACTCCGAGATCAAATAACCCCCATGCGATGACACGAGCATTTAACCAACGCTGCTTTTTTGGTTCTTCCCAGTTCATGTTAGATCATAAGACAAACCAAATTCATAGGTCATCACAAGAGAAAAGCGCTTGTTGCGCTTGTTTTTCGAAACTTTATGAAAAATCCAACTACAGCAAGTAGCGGGGAACAAAGTCACCCAAGCCTAAATCCAAGGGTTGCCATAACCGAAGAAAGCAAGTGAGCTCACAAGAAGAAAATGGTTGCGAATTATAGGGCGATGGGCAACATAACCACGTATGCCTGAAAAAATATTACCCGATCTTCAAGGGTGCATTCTTTGCGAAGAAGTGCGCCAAGAGATTAATGGTAACTTTCTCTTAATCGGAATTTTGGGAGTGATTACCGTGCCCGCTTTGCCTATTTCGGCGCTTCGGCTTTGTCTTTTTACACGTTGGTGTTGCGGGGTGGGTACCTTTAAACATTCTTATCGGATTATTTTGCCGGATAACGTCAGTGTGATTGCCTCAAGCCAAGGCGAGTTCCAATTGCCCTCCGTGGAAGATCATGTTACCCAAGTGACCGTATTTGGGAATATTCAATTTCAACAAGCAGGTACCCATTGGGTGGAAGTTTATTTAAACGATGAATTAGAGCTACGCTTTCCTTTGCCCGTGCGGGTAGTGCCAGTACCACCACCAAAAGGATAAACTAGTTCGTTACACCTTTTTATGCTTAATGTCGTTCTTTTGTGGCACATGCATCAGCCGTATTATGTCAATCCATTGACAAAAAAGGCCATGATGCCATGGGTACGTTTGCATGCCGTCAAAGGTTATCTCGATATGGCCGATATGGCCCGAAGACATCCAGAGATGTGTATCGTTTTTAATCTTACGCCTGTACTTGTCCTGCAAATTAATGAATTAGTGAACGGAGAAGTAAAGGATCTATGGGAGGAATGGAGCCGAATTCCAGCTGGAGAATTATCGCCCGAAGATAAACACAATTTATTAGAACATTTTTTTAAAGCACATTTAGACCATCTGATTCGGCCTAATCCGCGATATCACGAGTTGCTAGCCAAGCGCGGTTATGATCCAAAAAATATTCCTTTTGATACGGCGATTTCCTCTTTTTCTAAACAAGATTATTTGGACCTCCAAGTATGGTTTAATCTTGCTTGGTGCGGTTATACGGCTTGTGCCGAGTTTCCGGAATTACGCGAGTTAAAGGCCAAG
>CAZNSF010000260.1:0-9107 GCA_964575565.1 uncultured Verrucomicrobiota bacterium
TTTTGTTCACAAGGTCTTCTCCCGATCCTATTGAAAAGCAATCACCAATAACGTTTCTTCCGTGTTTAATGCAAATTTTGGGTTGAAGGACCTGCCTGGATGATTACGGCAGAAGCTTCTTTAAATTGTTCAAAGTTTTTACGAAATTTGGTTGCTAAATCTTTAGCTGCTTTTTCATAAGCCGCTTTATCTTGCCACATTTGGTGTGGGTGTAAGGCTATATCAGGAATGCCAGGGCATTTCTTGGGAATGCTAATTCCAAATATTGGATCCTGGATATATTCCACTTTTTCAAGATCTCCATTAAGGATGGCGGAAACCGCGCTACGATTGTAAGCGAGGGGTGTGCGTTTAGCTTGGTTGTAAGCACCGGATGTCCAACCTGTATTAATTAACCAGCAAGAAGCACGATGTTCACGTAGGCGTTTAGCCAGCATTTCTGCGTAAGTAGTTGGAGGCAAAGGTAAAAAGGGTGCCCCAAAACAGGTCGAAAAAGTTGGGGTAGGTTCACGACCTGTATTGGATTCGGTGCCAGCAAGATTTGCAGTATAACCACTCATAAAATGGTACATCGCTTGTTCTGGAGAAAGCTTGGCAATAAGAGGAAGCACACCAAAAGCATCGCAGCTTAAAAAAATAACGGCTTTGGGATGTCCACCACGTCCGGTAGGAACAGAATTATCGATAAAATCGAGGGGATAAGCAGCGCGTGTATTTTCGGTAATCGAATCATCTTCGTACTTGGGTTGGCGAGTTACTGGATCTACAACCACATTTTCGATGACTGCGCCAAACTTCATGGCATTCCATATTTGAGGCTCTCTTTCCTGGGAGAGACGGATGCACTTGGCATAACAACCTCCTTCAAAATTAAATACTCCATCTTCGCTCCATCCATGTTCATCATCACCAATGAGCTTTCGTTGAGGATCCGCCGAAAGTGTTGTTTTTCCTGTGCCGCTAAGGCCGAAAAATAGCGCCACATCGCCTTTCGCGCCTATATTAGCTGAACAATGCATAGGGAAAACCTCTCGTTGAGGTAAAAGATAATTAAGAACAGTAAATATGCTTTTCTTGATTTCTCCCGCATAATGGGTGCCAACGATCAAAACTTGTTTGCGGGCAAAATGAATGCAAATAGCTACTTCACTATTCGTACCATCGATTTTAGGATCAGCTTTGAAATTAGGAGCGCAGAAAATTTTCCATTCCGGTTGATGTTTTTTTTGTTCTTCCGGTGTTGTCCGAATAAAAAGCTGGCGCGCAAAAAGATTATGCCAGGCTAATTCATTAATTACACGTAAAGCTAAACGATGTTTAGGATGCGCGCCTCCCCAAGCATCCAATACATAGAGATCTTTTTCGCTAAGGTATTGAGCTACACGTTTGAATAGCCGATCATATTTTTCTTCGCTCATGGGCTGATTCGTTTTGCCCCACCAAATCCGAGTTTTCGAAACAGGTTCTTCAATGATCCATTTATCTTTTGGAGAACGGCCTGTGCGAGCGCCTGTCATGGCAACAAGAGCGCCATTGGAAGCGATGGTTTGTCCTTCATTACGAATTGCGTATTCGTAAAGGGTAGGCACTGAAAGGTTTGAAAAGAGTTTACCCAAGGACTTTCCGCTGATTTGAGTAAGAAGATGAGGCATTTTAGGAAACTAAGGGTTTCGAAACAAAATATTGACCAACCTTTAAAGGGTAACCACGGAGAAACTCCGAGGCGGACATTTTTTTCCTTCCCTCTAACTGAAGCTCCTTAATTACTACCGCGCCTTTTGTTGATGCCACGTGGATGCCTTGCTTGTCAAGTTTGATGATTTCACCAGGTTGACCGTGAATGAAACGTTCAAAATCCGCGGTAAGGATCTTTACCATTTTAGTGGTCTTTTCTAGCTGAATGTAACAATAGGCACCGGAGCCAGGATAAAGAGCGCGAATTTGGTTCCAGATATGGCGTTTTGTGGTATCCCAAAAAATAAGTTCATCATCCCGTGTGATTTTTTGAGCGTAACTGGCCTCTTTATTATCTTGTGGGATAGACCGTGTTTTGCCAGCAGCCACTAAACCTAATGCTTGGCTAATTAACTCGGCGCCAAGCGCGGCTAAACGATCGTGCAAGGTTTGGATATTATCTGTTTCGCGAATATGGGTGCTTTGTTGCAGCACGATATCACCAGTATCTAACCCTTCATCCATTTTCATAATTGTGACTCCTGTTTCATCGTCGGCATTCATCAGTGCCCGTTGGATAGGCGCTGCTCCACGGTATTTAGGTAATAAAGAAGCATGGATATTAAAGCTGCCATGGATGGGGAGCTCAAGAATTTCGCGTTGCAAGATTTTTCCATAAGAAGCAACTACATGAAAATCAGGCTTCATGTATTTGAGTTGAGAAAGAAAAGTAAGCGATTTTAGAGATTCGGGCTGGAATACCTTGCAATGAAGATCCATTGCCGCAAGCTTGATGGCCGATGGCGCCGGTTTGGCGGTGCGCCCTTTTGGCCGATCGGGCGATGTAACCACGCCCACTACTTCAAAAGAAGAGGAACGCGCAAGTTCTCGTAATGCCGGAGACGCAAAATCAGATGTGCCAAAGAAAACAATCTTCACATAATGTGTCTAACAAGTGGAACCCAAAGTTGAAAGTGAAAATGGTCTATTTTTTAATTTTTGTCAAAGTAGATCTTTTAGATTGGATTTCAACCCCAAGAACTCCTAGGGTCATAGCTAATGGCGGGCTGTAGCGCAGTTTGGTAGCGCGCTTCGTTCGGGACGAAGAGGTCCAGGGTTCAAATCCCTGCAGCCCGACCACCCTCAGCTTCGGGTGGCCGGCCAGCCTTCGTTCCGTAAAGTGGAAGCATGATAAAATGCAGCCATTCGTTCTGCGCTCAAAAATAGATGAAAAGAATTCTTTTTAATTGCGATGATTTTGGGAAGAGGCCCGAAGTAAACGCTGCTATTTTACAGGCACATCGCGAAGGTGTACTTGGAAGTGCTAGCCTAATGCTAACAGGTGCTGCTTGTTCAGAGGCTGTGGAGATTGCGCGCGCCAATCCCTCCCTTAAGGTTGGGTTGCACCTGGTGCTTTGTAATGAGAAGCCTCTATTAAAGATGGATCAAATTCCAGAGCTTATTGATGGTAATGGTGATTTATTAGATCCTACTAGACTAGGAGTGCGTTTGGTTTTAAGTTGCAAAGCGAGGGCGCAAGCCGCAGCAGAAATAAAAGCGCAATTCGAATCTTTTATAGCTACAGGTCTTTCCCCTTACCATATCGATGGTCACCACCATTTACACATGCACCCTTTTATTTTTAAGGAATGTATTCGTTGGGCTGAAAAGTTTGAATTTCGCCGAATTCGTGTTGCTCGCGAATTTGGTGATCCGCTACCCCCTCGAAGAGATTTTAAAAGTTTTTTAGCCAAATGTGTGTGTCATCTTACCTTTATCGGTTTATCGGCAGCATGCGATCGATTTTTGGTGAGATCTTCTTTACAGGTATTGGATGGAGTGCTTGGTCTTTGGGAAACAGGCCGAATGAGCGAAGAGTATTTATTAAGTTCCATTCCACAATTGCCAGTAGGTGATTGGGAAGTTTATATGCATGTGGGGTCGCAAGGATCAGAGGAGGAATTACCAGCTCTTCTTAGCCCGAAATTGAAAAGTTTACTTAGAGAACAAAAGATTGGGTGTTTATAGTGATTGATTTTTATTGTTTGCAGATAAAAGTCATGTTTTGATCTAAGCCATGACCAAGACATGGATTTTTATGAGTCTAGCCGCAATCGCGGGCGTATTGGGCGATCTCTTTTTAAGCAAGGGAATGAAAGATATTGGGGATGCTTCCACGCTGAATCTGAACACGGTTTGGCCTTTTATCTTGAAAGTGATGAGTTGTCCAAAGATATGGATCGGAACAGCTTGTTTGACAGCATTCTTTTTTATATGGCTTACGGTTCTTTCTTGGGCACAGTTAAGCTTTGCGCTTCCTCTTCAGGCATTGACATTTATTCTTACGCCCTTGCTTGCCCAAATTTACCTGGGCGAACAAGCCCATCTCGTGCGTTGGGTTGGCACCTTATTAATTTCGATCGGTGTGATATTAGTTAGTCTAAAAAGTGGTCCGAGTTAGACTTTCCATTTAAAAACAAAAAAAACTCCCCTTGTGCTTTTAGCACAAGAGGAGCTTTATAGAATTCTAAATAGTTTATTTAGAAATTAGTGATCGCGACGACCGCGTCCACCACCACCACCACCACGTTGTTCACGGCGTCCACCGCCGAAACCACCGCCACCGCCGCCACCGCCGCCACCACCGGGTGCGCGTTCTTCACGAGGGCGTGCTTCATTGACGGTTAATACTCGACCATCGAGTTCTTTGCCATGGAATTGTTCAATGGCTTTTAGCGCTTCCGCATCGGAACCCATTTCAACGAATGCAAAGCCCCGGCTGCGGCCTGTGAATTTATCCATGATAAGATTCACAGAGGCAACGTTGCCTGCTTGGCTGAAGTGTTGTTGCAGAACAGCATCTGTAGTATGAAACGACAGATTACCAATATATAGGCGATTCCCCATATTTTTTTCCTTTATTTATTTTAAAAACGTCAAAATCTCAGCGATCGGTTCTCTACGTCAGAGTCCGGGATGCCGCTGAGACTATTAAAATGCTGACTCTGCAGACAATCCACTGAATCTTTGAGGTTAAGACGTTATAACTTGTTTATGTTGAGAGCCAATCTACGCCATCTTTTTAAAAAGACAAGAGGAAAAGTAAAAATAAATGAGAAAGGTTAATCCTCACCTTTTTGCTTGTTGCTCTATAGGCTACTTGTTTAGCTTAACACCGAGTTTTTGTTGGACGGGTGGCAGAGTGGTCGATTGCCCGCTCCTTTGGAGCGAGGTCTCGTCCTAACCGCTTTTGCGGCTGGGCGGACGCACGCCTCTCTTCTAAAAGGGTAAGTGGCGAAAGCCGCATTAATAAATGACTTGGAGTATTTACGTTTTGTTTAGCGAAAAATGGAATCAAACCTATGTGGGTTGTGCCAGTGATGTTTCGGCTCGACTCGTTTGGCATAATGCTGGCAGAGTTCGTTCAACACGGCATGGCCGGCCGTGGCGTGTGATTTACCAGGAGAGTTTAGGAGGGTACCGAGAAGCTCGCCAGCGCGAGAAATATTTAAAAAGCAGTGCCGGAAGAAAAACATTACGGTTACTTATCGGAGATTCTATCCGGACGGGTGGCAGAGCGGTCGATTGCGCACGCTTGGAAAGCGTGTTTACCGAAAGGTAACGTGGGTTCGAATCCCACCCCGTCCGCCAGATCAATTTGAGGCTCTCCACCAGCAAGTGGGGCAGAGATAAAAGTTCAGGCGTTAGAACGGTTAAAAGTTTTGAATTAAGCACATAGGGCAGTGACTCTCAATCTGTAATCGTTAAAGTTTCTAAAGCCGAAGGCGCGTCTTTGGATCATCTCCATTTTGGTATGAAAGCCCTCAGTGATAGCATTATTTTTTGTGAAGCGCCACATACAGGCGATTTCGTTTTGCCAAGAGGCAAGGGTCTGACCAAGGGTTTGCAAAGCGTCTATAGCAAACGTGCAATCCCAGTGAACTTGCTATTATCAAGATATTTATCAGGCTGCGTAAAACTTAGACACAAAATAAAGATAAAAACCACATTGGCAAGTGGCTGCATAACTAAGTGAATCTCACATTACCTAAAAACTTCTTTTAAAACTTCCAAGAAAAACGAGCTTCGGCGCCTAAATTGACAACATCATAATCATGGGTGCTATTGACCGAATTATCATAAATGCCCATTACAAAACCTGTTACTTGCAGCCACGAAAAAGGTTGCCATATCGTTTGAAGGGTTCCACTGGAAACCCATTCCTCACGTCCATTGGCAGGTTGCGCTGCGCTCCGGAAATCATAAAACTGCCAATTCTGCCGCAGCAAAACTTCGGAAACTAACTTGGGAGCCCAATCATGCGAAATCCCTGTAAAAACGGTGTATTCATTGCGATCGAAAGATACTGGATTAGCAAACTTACGATCGTATTCGGCCCCATAAAACCAATCAAGATGATGATGGAGGTAACTATGGTATTGAGTGAGGAGAAGATAAGGACGGTTTTCGCGATAAACTTGGGTATTTCGATGTGGTGAATCTAACCATGTCCCGCGATCTCCAGCAGTAACATTCCAATTCCAAGGGAGACGATAGCTTGTATAAAATTCCGGTATATGGGCATCGGTATCTAGGTCCACATTCCGATCGTAGCGTATCACCTCAAAAGCGTAATTCACACCCATGCGCCAATTTTTATTGATACGATAATTCATATTCACGCCCTGTCTCTGGATAAGAGCCCAATCGTCCTTTTCGCTCTCGCTATCCAAGCGCGCATTGCTACTCCAAAAACCTAAGGTCGATACATAAGGCGTGATCGACCACGATTTTGGACGCTTTAATTCAAAGAGCCGTCCAAACTCTTTATCCCAATCTGTTGCTTGACCAGCTTCGCCAGACTTAGGCTTTAAAAGAGCGGGAAGATCTTTTTTCTTATAAAGCTCTTGGGTTTGGACCTGGGTTTCTCGTGCATCTGTGCTCTGATTATTCTGGGCTTGGACAGCCAATAAAAGGCCGCAAAGAATTGGAACGACATAAAATAGAATATAGAGCTGTCTTCGAGAAAGTGTAAAAATTTTCATAGGGCTTGATATCGCATTTTCTTACTCCGTAGGACATGGAAGGAGAAGTGTAGGTGTACACAAAACTTCAGCAGTAACATCTGCTATCGCATCATCCTCTTCAGCAATCGTAGAGGTAGCATTAAGAGGATCTTCTGCAATCCGGGTAATAAGAGATTTGGCTGTGGTTTCGGCTTCAATAAGTAGCGCGATATCAGCATCTGCAGAAGGTGTAGGCAAAGTTGTAGAAGAATTTATAGAAGTGCTTGTATCTACCGTTCCAGAGGTTGCCACAGTTGTGGTTGTAGATGTATCTGTGGGAACAGTTGTATCTGTTGTTGCGGTAGTTGTAGTAGTAGATGCATCTATCGAAGTACTCGTGTCGGTTGTCCCAGATGTCGTCACAGTCGCAGTCGTAGAAGTGCCTGTAGAAGCGGTTGTGCCCGTTGTGTCGGTAGTTGTCGTCGTTGTAGAAGAATCCACAGAGGTGCTTGTGTTTGCTGTTCCAGACGTTGTCACGGTTGCAGTTGTAGAAGTATCTGTGGAAATGGTTGTATCTGTTGTGCCGCTCGTTGTTGTAGTTGTAGACGTATCTATCGAAGTACTCGTATCGGTTGTTCCGGAAGTAGTCACCGTTGTAGAGGTATCTGTGGAGGTAGTTGTATCCGTTGTATCGGATACAGTCGTATCTGTTTGGGTTCCGGAAGTAACTTCCAACGCTCCATCCGTGACCTCACTGATTTGATCTACTTGCTCTTGCACGATTTCCGATTCAGCATCGGGAGGTAGTTCAGCAAAATCTTCTGTTGTCTGATCGATGGTTGTCGAAGTGCCGGGCACTACGATATCCACGGTATCTTTAACCGTATCAATGATCGTTGGTGGGGTTGTGGTATTCTCACTCGGCGTTTCATTTTTTCCATCGGTAGAGGTGTTATCACCTGGCGTTGAAGTGTTTGAAGTGCCGCCACCAGTGTTTGATCCACCAGTTGCGCCTGTACTTGTCGAAAGAGGGCGAGGCTTTATCCCGCCTTTACCTTTTTGCACAAATAAAGTGCTTGTGTGCGCGAACACAGCTACGCTGACATCTACTGGTTTGGAAAGACGCGCCTCGGTTGGATAAACTCTTAAGAGTTGTCCTCCTCCCACTTCTCGTTCTTCGCCTGTTCGATTATGGGTTACAGTCATAGGCCCTTCTGCATCTCTTGGCGATAAATGAACAAATTCACTGATACCATTTTTCCCAGCAGATCGTATGGCTACCACATCGCCATGGACTGTGGCCGTTGCCAGAGGTGTGCCGATTTGGGCGCCGCCTTGCTTCGGCGGCACAAAAATAAGCGCTATCCCGCGTTGAAAAGTCAGCTCACGAGTTTTGGAATTGAAGCTAAAGACCGCTTTTGATCCCAACCGCACAATCGATCGATCCTCGAAAGTTATCTCTACGTGAGAATTTTCGCCTGTGGTTACTATAGTATTCGAGGTAAGAATATCTTTGATTTTTGCGGCTCGTCCGGTCTCTCCTTCTTTAGAGATGGTAACATCCTTCTTAAGGACTGTGATAGTCCCTTTCCCGAGTCCCTCTATCTCAGCCTTGGTATTAAAAGATAAGCCGAAATATAAAACCGCAAAACATAGAAGAGAAAATATTTTATGAGATGCAGTTTGCTTGTTCATAAATTTATTTTTAAAAACTAGAGAGCAACACTTTCTCTTTTCGATGTCCAAAAAAGACTAAGGGCTTAAAACTAATCCTAAAAAGAGAGCCAATGCAACCACTAAACATTTTTTAGACTTCAGATTTGTCCCAAAAGCATTGTCAGCTTAAGCTTTAGAAAAAAATCTTTGCATAACAATACTTTGGCTGACGTTTTCATGATTATTGAAAATCGTTAGTTGACATAACGATTTTCAATGATATGATATTCTTGTGATTTCGCGCCACAGTTATCTACAAGCTATTCTGCATAAACTGAAACAGAGTCCTATCGTCTCAATTTTGGGACCAAGGCAAGTTGGTAAAACCACTCTAGCGCAAATGGTTATTCAGAAAAAGTCCGGGCACTATTTTGATTTGGAAGATCCAACAGCTATGGATCGCCTAGCACATCCGAAATCTGCATTGGAACCTTTAAAGGGGCTCGTTGTTATTGATGAAGTTCAACGCAAGCCAGAGCTTTTTCCTCTTTTGCGGGTTCTTGCGGATCGCCATCCCTTATCAGCTCGATTTCTGATTCTTGGGAGCGCATCCCCAACACTGATTCGTGAGGTTTCAGAATCTCTTGCAGGAAGAATTACCTTTGTGGATTTACATGGTTTTGATTTAAGGGAGGTGAATCTATCCGAATATCGAAAACTTTGGTGGCGTGGAGGTTATCCCCGATCTTATCTTGCTCCTTCCGATTCGGC
>CAZNSF010000261.1:0-7180 GCA_964575565.1 uncultured Verrucomicrobiota bacterium
CACAAGAATCATAATGGCAGGGCTACAAATCATCAGGTCTAAAATGTAGTGATACCAGGGTCCATCCATCATGGTCATTGCAAATCTTGTATGATTTCCCTTTTGGATAAAAATGGAATAGATGCTGATACATGATTCAAGCCCACCCATAAGAATCAAGAGAACGGCTCCTCCGCAAATAGGGCCTACGATGGTTGCGACAAGAAGTTGGCGAGTAACGGTGCCATAACTAAAAACACGGTTTGCGGCTAAAAGTCCTAAAATTGAGATGTAGACAATGAGAGCCATTTCTTTAGTAAGTACCATCATGCTAAGGCTGATACAGTAGGCTATAATCCATTTCTTTGATGGATGATCTTGCATACTTTCCCAAAGGCTCCAAAGAGTGGCAATTACCCAAAACGCAAAAACACCATCGATCAGAGCATGTTGCGCCATATGGATTTGTGTCGGAGCAAGAGCCATCAATCCACATACTCCTAATGCAAAAAATCTTCCGCCCATGCGCCATGCAAATCCAGTAGAAATAATGAGTAGAAGAGAACTAAAGAGAGATGAGATGGAGTGAAGCGCCGTTAATTCATCTACCGTAAAAAGGCGTTGCCAAATGTAAGCGCAAAAAATATAAAAACACCTAGTTGGCGGAAGTAATCCCGCATCAGAATGTTCTTCGTGTAAGATATAAACTTTGGGCGCAAGATCGCTATAACCTACTGGGCCGTATTTATTAAGTAATTCCAGATACGATCGATAAATAACCTCATCAAAACCTACCCTTTGATATTTTTCCGTTGGGCAAAATCTAAGGAATATTCCAATAGCGATAAATCCAATAAGAATAATATAAAATCGTAGAATCGATTTTGATCTTTTCATGCCAATGTAACCTTAGCGGATGCAAGGGGTTAGAAGAAAGCAAGAACATTTTTTCTAATATAATTACTTGAGTATGAACGAGTTTTATTGTATTTAAAAAACCATGTTGGTGGTTTTAGCAAAAGGCGGAATTATTGTTTGGTTTATTTTGTTCGCCAGTCTCGTTGGGATGGCGGTTTTTGTGGAGCGTTTTGTCTCTTATCATCGTGCCCAAATTGCATTAGGCGATTTTTTAAAGGGGATCCGTAATTGTATCCGCAGAAACAACCATGTCGAAGCTATTGCAATTTGCAATGATGTGCCGGGGCCCGTTGCGCAGGTAGCTCGCTCTGCGATATTGAAATACGATCGAAGCCGTTCGGAAATTCAGGAAGCAATCGAAGCCACCGCAATCCAAGAAGAGCGTCGTTTAGAAAAAAATCTACCGATACTTTGGACCGTTGCCCAAGCAACGCCTCTTTTGGGCTTACTCGGAACAGTGATGGGTATGATCCGCGCGTTCCAAAGCATCCAACAGCAGGGAAAGTTAATTACTGCTGATCTTGCAAGTGGAATTTGGCAGGCATTGATTGCCACAGCACTTGGACTGGCAGTAGCAATCCCAACCTATGTGGCATACAATTATCTATTAGCTCGTAAAAATGAAATGATTCGCGATATGGAACTTTGCGCTACGGAATTGATGAATATATTTGCTGATTTAGAACGTGAACATCGCAAAGATGAATTTGATGTTTCGCAATTCTGACCTAGGAACTTCTATTTTGAATATTCCTAGCCGTTGATCAGTAGAGATCTTAAAATGGATGCGTAAAGAATAACTTTCTTACTTTAAAAATATCATGCGCCTAAGACATCATAACATAGCTGACCAACGCTTGATCGACCTAGTACCTACGGTCAACGTTGTTCTTTTGCTTATATTTTTCTTCCTTCTTAGTTGGTCCTTTGTAGAACCACCCGGAGTAGGAGTGCGTTTAGGTGTCGATAACTTTCTGATCGCAAATCAACAAGGGCACCATGTGATTACTCTTAAATCCATTACAAAAGATAATGTGGCTATACTTTTTGATGAAAAACCAGTAAATATCGAAAAACTTCGTGAGCATTTAAAGGTTGCTGCGGAAAAAAATCCAGGAGACAGGATTACCCTTAATGCTGATGATTCTGTTTCAAATGGACTTGTCCAACAAGCGCTTGCTATGGCCATGGAATATAAATTTCAAGTAACGATGCCCACACTGAAGCCAACCATCCCAAATACTCAAGCGCCGTGAAAAAAACTTTTCGCCAAAAAATAATCATTCCCTGGTATAGTGTGGGTGTTTTTTTGCCTCTTGCAATGGCTTGGCATCTTCCTTTGTTTTTTTTAACAAACCCAGAAGGAATCGAACAAAAAGCATTGGGACCTATCGGTGAAAATCCTTATATTACCTTGCAACCTTCGCTTTTTCCTTCTGTAAAAAATCAATCATGGATGGATCCTACAGTTTATATCCTTCCTAGTGAGGTTGGGTTTTCTGCGCATATACGCCAGATGCCAATTTCATCAAAAATAACAATTGAAAACCCTTTGCCACTAGTAATAACCCAGTCTTTTCAAACAAAACGATGGGGAAATGAGCTTAGCACGATAGAAGCCCTTTCTCTCTTGCAACCTTTGCCTGAAGAAATGGTAATCATAGATTTTAAAAACGAATCAACAACAGAAACTACTTTGAAAGCAACCCCCCTTTGGCGTATCACTGGAAATATTGCGAATCGGTTGCTACCTACCCATTCCGTGTTGCCTACGATCACATCGTCGGAACCCATTGGAACAACCATGTTGCGTATTGGCGTAGCTCCGCAAGGAGATGTTCAATTTGTTGTTTTGGAACAAAGCTCTGGTTTAGATAAGAGCGACGAGGCTGCCATTCGTTTTGTAAAAAGCCTTTGTTTTAACCCACTTTATACAGAGACTGATGGTTCAACCTCATGGGGGATGGTAAAGTTTCTCTGGCCCGTGGAACAACAGGCTAAAAAGCCATAGGTTAGAAGTAGTCGCTATAGATTCAAACGTAAACTGTTAGAAAACTTGGAAGCATGATTGACTCGGAACATTTTTTTGTTTTGTATTTGTTTCTCATTCTGGGGCCGTTAATAAGCCTTTGGATATTAAGCGGGTGGCGCGATCGCAAACTGAGAGCAATACCACCTGTGCGATGGCTTTATCGGTGTACAGAATGTTTCCGTTTTTATGATTCGGATGAACCGATAGAAAAACTGCGTTGCCCAATATGTGGCAGACAGAATGAGCGACTTAAAATTTAAACAACCTTATAATCCTTATTTTTATGGGCATGTGGATTGGTAGAAATCGTAAAGCGCGCGTTTGTTATGGCTTTGATGAAATTGCGCTCGTTCCGAGCCACACCACGATAAATCCAAATGAGGTCGACACATCGTTTAAGATTGGAAAGCATAAGTTTAAGGTCCCTATTCTCGCTTCTGCCATGGATGGAGTAGTGGATGTCGATTTTGCAATAGCACTTGGCAAACTTGGTGGCGTTGCAGTGTTAAACCTCGAAGGCATTCAGACTCGTTATGAAAACCCTAGAGAAGTTCTCGATCAAATAGTTAAGGCAGATAAAGAGACAGCCACTAAACTTTTCCAAAGCATTTATACAAAACCGATTCAAGAGAAGCTCGTTAGCAAGCGAGTTGAACAGATTCGAAAGGGTGGAGTTAAAGCTGTTGTTTCTTCTGTTCCACAACGAGCTGAACGCTTTGGAAAGATTGCCCAAGAAGCGGGCGCTGATATTTTTATAGTGCAATCCACGGTTTCTACGGTGCGGCATATTTCTAGTGAGTACAAAACCTTGGATTTAACTAAATTCTGTAAACAAATGAAAATCCCTGTGATTATTGGCAACACTGTCGGGTATGAAATCACACTAGAAATCATGGAATGTAATCCATCGGCAATTCTTGTAGGGGTAGGGCCTGGCGCTGCTTGCACTACACGGGGAGTTTTGGGATTGGGTGTTCCACAAGTTACTGCAACTTGCGATTGTGCAGCCGCACGAGATTATTTCTTTAAACGAACTGGCAAGTATATACCCATTATCACGGATGGCGGCATGAGTAAAGGCGGAGATATTTGCAAAGCATTTGCATGTGGCGCAGATGCGGTGATGATCGGCTCGGCTTTTGCCCGCGCTCAAGAAGCTCCCGGTAAAGGCTATCACTGGGGAATGGCTACACCCCACTCTAATCTTCCTCGAGGAACTCGTATTCGGGTAGGTGTAACAGGCAGCTTAAAACAAATCCTCTTTGGACCTGCTGAAATGGATGATGGTTCGCAAAACCTAGTCGGGGCTATTCAAACATGCATGGGGAATGTAGGCGCTAAAACAATCCGCGATTTTCAGCAAACAGAGATTATCATTGCACCGAGTATCCGAAGCGAAGGCAAACTCTTCCAGATGGTTCAAAATGTAGGTATGGGGAGTAAATAGTGGGGTGGCCGACGGGGCTCGAACCCGCGACAGCCAGAACCACAATCTGGAGCTCTACCAACTGAGCTACGGCCACCGATTCTATAACCAAAACCTAGTTTGACCTAAACTGACATTCCCATCTTTAGCACGCTAGCCTATTATTTCCCTAGAAAGGAAGTTTCTTTTGAACTTTGAGGATTATCTATTGTTTGCCACTTAAACTGATCCTCATAACCTGGAATAATATAGTTAAGGCCCATTGTCTCAGGCTCTAAATGAAGAAGTGCCTTGTTATTTGAAAAAGCCGTCCCAATATCGTACAAGCCACCTCGAAAACGTTCCCATGTTTTATGAACACCGCGTGTAATCACTAATGAATACGGCTGTAAACTTAAAACGCCTTCATCTCGACTGGCATCAAAGAAAGTTTTAGGAAGCTCAAAGCAACAAAAAAGCGTATTTGTTATGCCGCGTGATACCTTTTTAATCATAGGCGGTTCAACTGCTGGCACGGTGCCGTCTGGATAGATAATATCAGCCCGTGAAGAAAAAGCAGCACCAAATACAAAAAGCACAAGTAAAAATATCTTTTTCATATGAAAACCCTCTTTTAAGATTAGAACTAAGTTACCAATGCCATAAAAGTGGTTGGATTGCAAGTGGTTTTGTGGTTTTTTATAAGCTCTAAAAAAACATGTTTTGGTTCCATTTATTATTTTTAGTGATTCTTTTCACAGCAGTTTTCCTAAATGGGTTGGCCGTTTGGCGCGCTCGATGTTTTGTGCGAACACAAAGTATGCCTAGAAAGGATAATGACCAAAAAATCCCTGTAACTTTAATGATACCTGTTTGTGGAACCGAAGGTGATGATCGAGAACATTTTGACCGTTTTTGTCAGTTGGATTGGCCAAACTATCAAGTAATTTTTACAGTATTAGATCCCATGGATCCTGTAATTCCTATTCTTAAACAAATCCCCTCTTCCCAAAACTGCAAAATCAAACTCTATATTGGTGGTTCTGCAAAAGGAAACAACTTAAAGATTCGTAACCTACTAAATGCTATGCCTTGGGTTGACCATGATGTAATTATCATTTGTGATGCAGATGTAAAGCCGGAACCAAAATTTTTAGAAGGTCTTGTGACGCCATTTATTCATTCAACGGCGCCTGATTCTCGAAACATCAAGGGAAATTATCCAGTAGGTCTGGTCCACTCGCTTTATCGCTGCACGGACGATCATAGCAACATGGCTGCCTTATGGGAAAATGTTTGGATCAATTGTGATTTTTGGGCCCACGGTTTATTAGGAGATTGGTTGCGTGGAACAAATTATGCTTTTGGCGCGACCATCGCTATTCAACGTGATACCCTGCATCAGATCGGAGGATTAGAAGCTGTTGCTGATTATTTGGCCGACGATTACCAAATAGGGCATCGTGTTTGGCAACTTGGGAAGCCTATTGTTTTTAATCAACAATTTGTTACCCTTCGAACAAAATCCCAGAGTTGGAGTGAAACATGGAAACATTTATTGCGATGGTCCCGCACGATTCGGGTTTGCCAACCTAGCGGTTATGCTGGCAGCATTCTCTTAAATATAACATTTTTTGCCATCTTGGGATTATTGATTGATATTCGATTGTTTTTACCGTGGAGTTTGTTGGCTTTGTTTCTTCGTGTAATCATGGCCAACCAATGCCGTAACTGGGTTTTAGGCAAACATGGACTTTGGCGATACTGGTGGCTTATTTTTTTAAAAGATTTAGCTCAAATAGCGCTCTGGGTATTAGCCTTCGGCAATGGAATCGTTGAGTGGCGTGGCACACGGTATCGTTTGCATGCAAATGGCAAACTATCTTCAACACCTTAACACTAAAAAATATGTATCTTGGCTATCTTTTCTCGTGGCTACACCCAATCCTTATCCATTTTCCAATCGTGCTATTACTTTCAGCGCTTGTAGTTGAAACAGTCGGGTGGTTAAGAAAAAATGCCCTGCTTTCCACTGTAGCAAAGGGCTTGCTGATGGCAGGCTGTGTTATTTCTCTATTCGCTTTTGTCAGCGGGAATTTTGCTGAAGTTTTTGCTGTGCGAGGAGGAACGCCCCATGCACCTGTGGACACACATGGCATTTGGGCAATGATTACTACATGGTTTTTTATATTGCTAACAATCGTGCGTTTTTATCTTCGGCCAAATGATCACCCCATACGCTTTAAAATATACCTCACTAGCCTATTCCTAGCCTCCGCATGTTTGGTTTATACAGCGCATCAAGGGGGCTCCCTGGTATTTGATTATGGCGCTAATGTCATGGCGACACACGAAACTCATGCACTTGATAGGCAAGATTTCAATGATCTTTACCAGGAGCAGACACACGAAAGCCTTATTTATTCAGAAATGATGCATCATATCTTTGGCTGGCTAGTATTAGTTTTAAGCCTTTTCCTCATTGCCTCTAAATTATGGCCGGCGCGAACCCAAAAATTATGGCAAGGAGGACCTTATGTGCTGCTTGCGGGTGGTTTTTTTCTTTTAATTTTCAGTGATACTGACTCATGGCCTTTATCCAATGCTCGTCCAATTTATGATAAAGAAGTATTGCAGCATAAAATTTTTGCAACACTGATGTTAGCAACTGGGATCTTTAGTTTGCTGCGTCACGGCCAGCAATCCATAGGATCTACACGAGCAAATTATCAGTTACCTTTAGCGTTACTTGCTCTCGTTGGTGGCGGTCTCTTATTTACCCATGTTCATAGCGTAGCACCCTACTCGAATCGGGCAATAGGCGTTTATCTAAACCATCTTGTAAT
>CAZNSF010000262.1:0-3804 GCA_964575565.1 uncultured Verrucomicrobiota bacterium
GGCAAGATCGAGCTTGATGGCCAAGCCTTTATCCCGGCAAATCCTTTGAATGCCCGACAATGCGGTATTGCTATGATTTATCAGGAATTGAATCTTGCGCCACATCTAAGTGTAGAAGAAAATATTTTGCTTGGGAAAGAACCCTCATTTGGAGGATGGATAGATCGTGCCAACCGTCGCAAATTTGCCAATACAGCCTTGGCTCGACTTTATCACAACGACATTCCACTAGAAATCCCCGTAAGCCGCTTAACCATTGCCGAACAGCAAATTGTTGAAATTGCGCGCGCTTTGGTAGGTCAACCCAAGGTCCTTATCATGGATGAACCTACGAGTAGCCTTACACAAGCGGATACCGAACATCTTTTTAAGCTCATGGATCAACTACGAAAACAAGGGGTAAGCATCATTTACATCAGTCACTATCTTGAAGAATGCCAAAAAATCTGTGACCACTATACCGTACTTCGCAATGGAGAAAGTGTGGCAGAAGGAGAAATGGCTAACGTTAGTTTAGATGAAATTATTCAAGCCATGATTGGATGCAAAATTGAGGAAGTATATCCCCGTATTCCCCACCAACTAGGAAAGCCTGTACTTCAGCTCCAAGCTATGGCTGGAAATCGAAAGCCTCAATCGGCTGACCTCATACTCCATGAAGGCGAAATTTTAGGCATTGCCGGTTTGATTGGCGCTGGTCGTACAGAAACTTTACGAGTGTGTTTTGGATTAGATCGGCTAAAAAAAGGAAGCGTATTTATTTATTCTAAACAAAGTTATAATCGTACACCTCATCAAAGTTTGGCTGAAGGAATTGGACTTCTTAGCGAAAATCGTAAGGAAGAAGGTCTTCTGTTAAACAGAAATTTAATGGATAATCTGACAATCACTCGTTATTCGCCTTTGGCAAAATTTGGTTTTATAAGCAAACGTCTTCAACAACGAACGACATTAGATTGGATCCAACGTTTAGGCATTCAAACAGAAGGTCCCGTACAAAATGCAGATGAATTATCGGGAGGCAATCAGCAAAAGGTTGCCCTTGGAAGATTGCTTTACCACGAAGCAAAGATTTTTTTACTCGATGAACCGACACGAGGTATCGATATAGGAAGCAAAACCCAAATTTATAAGTTGATGGGTCAATTGGCGGCTAAGGGTAAAGCTATCATTTTTGTAAGCTCCTATTTTCCAGAATTACTTGGAATATGTGATCGTATCGCCACAATGTATCGGGGAGTGTTATCCGATGCGCGCCCGGTTACAGAATGGACTGAACATCAGCTTATCCAAGCTGCCATCGGCCAACAAAATTAAGAAGATATAGTCTAAAGATGAATGCTTTTCCTGGAATAAGAAATTCTAAAATTGTTTTGGCAATGAATGCGCTTGGGCCATTGGCGGGTCTTCTATTTGTCATTGGCCTTTTTTCTTTAAGCTCGGAGATACGTCCTTATTTTTTAACTGGAGCTAATTTTAAAATTATTTTGATACAAACCGTAATCGTAGCCATAGGCGCGCTTGGCATGACCATGGTTATTATTAGTGGAGGGATTGATTTAAGCGTAGGTTCTGTGGTGGCTTTTTCAAGCGTGGTTGGTGCTACTTTTCTTGCAAAATATCACTCACCAATGGGCGCTATTTTATTAGCGATTTTGGCTGGAGGGATGATCGGTTCACTCAACGGTGTTATTATTTCTGGTTTCCGGATGATCCCTTTTATTGTCACTCTAGGGATGATGGGGGTCACCCGCGGTAGCGCTAAATGGCTGGCAGATAATCAAACAGTAAATATTCCTGAATCGTTTATCCATCGCTTGATGGCGTTAGTAGAACCAACACAGTTATTGCCGTTGCCACTGGGAGTTTGGATGGCGATTTCTCTAGCAATTTTGATGGCTCTTGTAATGAGTCGCACCATTTTTGGGCGTTACGTTTTTGCTATTGGTTCTAATGAAGCCACGGCGCGCTTATGCGGAATCCGTGTGCAATGGCACAAGTTTTGGATTTATACAATCGCTGGATTATTTTTTGGCCTGGCTGGTTTAATGCAACTTTCTCGTTTAACCCAAGGAGATCCTACCGTAGGAATCGGTTTAGAATTGGATGTAATTGCTGCTGTAGTAATTGGCGGGGCTAGTCTTAGTGGGGGAGCAGGGAGTATTTGGGGATCCATGATAGGCGCTCTTATTATGGCAACCCTTCGTAACGGATCTAACCAAATGGGATGGCCTACTTATATTCAAGAAATCATGATTGGCAGTGTGATTGTTCTAGCGGTGGGATTAGATCGATGGCGCAAAAGAGCATCTCGCATTTAAGCTAGGAAATTATATTGTACTTTTAAAAGACATTTAAAATAATTTGACAAGTCATTTTAAATATATTATAGAATCATTATGACAACACTTACTCTTACCAAAGCGCGAGCGAATCTCGGTAAATTGTGTGAACAAGCAAAGAAGGGCGAACAGATTGGCATTATCAGCGGCGATCAAATTCTTCAGCTTAAACCCGTAGAAGTGATACCATGGGAAGAAACTTATATCTACAAAGAGTATGGGGTCACAAAAGAGCAGGCAGAGCGCTTTGCTGAACACATGGATAAAAAAATTGCGGAGGATAAACGCAAAGGCAAATACTTGCGTTCCACCGGAAAATTCGACCCTCATAGCATCTAATAGTGAAAGCCGTTGAAATCAGGAATTCTCTACGCGATAGACTACGCCAAAAAACAAAAGTAGAGCGATTAGCGATTGGTAAAATCATTCAGAAGGTGCAAGAAAGTTTTGGTCAGCCTCACTTGCATAGCGGCCTTGGACTTCGAAAATTGGTAAAGAATTATTATGAAGTCCGTATCGGGTTAAAAGAACGGTTGATATTTAGAGATGATCCAGAGGAAATCACATTTATATTTTTAGGTAATCATAATGAAGTTCAGAGATTCCTTGATAATGTTTAACCAAACAGGTTGCTGGCACTCTGTTTTGCTGATAAGGTTTTGGTATGGCAAGCGAAGTTTCTAACGGTCTTCCTCATTATGCTTACCGAGCACAGGATAAAAACGGTCAATGGGTTGCGTGCCCTGTTCATGTTGACAAACCTGAAGAAGCGCTCCACTACGCTCGCGATCGTGGACATCACGTGGTGATGCTTTACAAGCTTGTTACGGATAAAGAACTGCGTTTTCAGCCCTTATTAAGTGGACCCAACTTACCATTACCTGAAGAATTAAAGTGTCCACATCCTCGGTGGTATCAATGGCTTCCATTTTTGGGTTCTTTTTATCTAAAAAACCAAAGAATACCCCGCAGCTTGCTGCGTGGGATGAATTTGGCATTTTAAAGGGGAAAAGGGTAGAAAAGAAGGATGGAAGTTAAGTTTGCCAGTCATTGTGTCTATCAGATTCGGTATCATATGGTCATGTGTGTAAAGTATCGCAAGCAAATGCTATTGAGGAAGGAGTATCAGGATAAGTTGTTGGAGATTTTTAAAGAGATTGGATTACGGTATTGGTATAGGATGGAGGAGGCAGGAACGGATGGGGATCATGTTCATGTTTTTGTAGAGGCAGCTCCAAAGTGGGCTCCCTCTCGAGTGATGCAAGTGCTTAAGAGTATCAGTGCTCGAGAGATGTTCAAAGCATTTGCGGAGATGAAGCGAGAACTTTGGGGTGGACAGTTTTGGAGTGATGGAGGTTATATTGGGACTGTGGGTGAAGGAACCACAGAAGAGATTGTTCGTAAATATATTTTGCAGCAGGGTACTCAAAGGGAAAAGGCGTTGTATAAGCAATTAGAACTT
>CAZNSF010000263.1:0-2868 GCA_964575565.1 uncultured Verrucomicrobiota bacterium
AATCTGGAAAATTTCATCTAAGGCAGAAGAGGTAAGATGTTTTGGAAAACAAAAAGGCTGTAAATGTTGGATAAATTCGTACCCCAATTCTTGATCGCCAGCTACTAGCCGAGCTTTTTGCAAGGCCATACGTTCCCACACTTCGCCGAAGGCCGCATAATAATTCTCGTAACTTTCCAAAGAACGGGTAATAGGTCCTGAATTACCCTCGGGCCTTAATCGCAAATCCACACGGAAAAGGGATCCATCGTTTCCACTAGAGCGAAATCCTTGCATCATCATTTCTGCAACACGCGTAAAAAAATCGTGATGACTGATTCTCCCAATTGTGCCTTCTTCTGAATAAACAAAGATAAGGTCGATATCGGAACTATAATTTAATTCGTTTCCTCCAAGTTTACCTAATCCGAAAATAGCGAATTGTGCTTTGGGAACACCATGAATGGTTTGCATTTCTCTGAAGACACGCTCAAGGGCACATTGCAGGCAAAAGTCGGCTAGCGCAGAAAGCTCGGCGACTGTTTCTTCGAGGCTAGCGTATTCAGCAAGATCGCGAATAGTAATTCGCAACATTTCACGGCGCTTGATTTCTCGTAAGGTTGTAAAAGTTTCAACTAAACTCATCGAATGCCAACCTTTTAGCCGCCATTCTACCTTTAAACGATGTATGGATCGTTCTTGCTCTAGCGGAGGCCCTTTTAGCAGCCAATAGATATCATCTGGATGCGCCTTTAGTTGATAAGACCAAAAAGACGAGTGGGTTTCGAGTAAATGGTGAATCTGTAAGGAGGTAAGGGCCCGTTTCATGGATGGAAATGACCTTTAGTAGCATGATTTCTAGCTGGCAGCACCCATAAACTTTCGCTACAATCAAAAGCATTGCTGATGCAATGCACTATGGAGAAAAAGACTATTCTCGTGGTAGATGATGATGCTTTGTTTCGAACATTTGTTCGCGGGATCTTAACAGAAGAAGGCTACCATGTCTTGGAAGCATGCCACGGTGAAGATGCCTTAGAGGTTTGCAAGCAAAACTCTTTTTCCATCGATCTCCTGTTTACGGATATCGTGATGCCTAGAATGGATGGCGTAGAACTTGCCGAGCATGTAGGGAAACTCATGCCTCTTGTAAAAATTATTTTTACTTCTGGTTATTCTCCATTACCTCCACCACAACAGGAACCGAAAGATGGCGAACTCAATTTTATCGAAAAACCGTGTGATTCGGCCTATCTTATTCAAAAAATCGCCCATGCCTTGCGTGATTTTGAAAAAACGTAAGGTCTCCACCAGTAAAAGTAGCGGAGCTTGGCTGTGGCAAACAAAAGCTTCCGACAATCTAGGGTTTAACTATGTATTTTCTTAAAGCCTAGAACTTCATCACAACATCTACATGCACCCGATTAATCGATTGACGCGCATTCGAAATGGTAGCACCAGCCGTTTGCGTGGTATCTTCCATTTGGCTTACAACCCAGTAAGAGAATTTTAAGTAAGCCCAATCGGTAACGTAGTATTTAGCAGAAATAAGGTGACCTCGGTTATTTGTGCCACCGATTCCGAAATCTGAATCTACAAGCGGTGAGAAGCTAGCATCGGTTTGAATTTCCTCATACCAATAGCCCACTTCATATTGTCCCTTCTTTTTAGCATCCCAAAGGGTTGCACCTACCAGAAAACCTTGGTTTAGACCAGCTGCTGCAAAATTACGAATATATTCGCCTTCTAATCGTACAGGCACTTTTTCGAAATAACCAATTTTTAGCTCATTATTGATTGCAAATATATTAAAGTCCTCGCGCCACGATGTTCCAGCCCCATCAAGCGAGTTACGATTTGTAGCACCTGTAAAAAGTGATCCGGTGGTAGAATCCTCTAAGTTTACGTAATCATAGTAACCAATCGCTTGCCTAAGAGCTAGTTTCTTAGGAGTAATGTCAATGTTATGCCCAATTTGGTAAGCAAATAAGTAAGTGTCTTCGCCACGGTCGCCACCAGCATTTTGGGTAGTATTATTCTCATCTAATACCCATTGACCCAAATGGGCAAACACGGAGTATCGATCAGTACATGAATGGTTATACGCTTCAGCAAATCCTTCGACGGTAAGATCATCATCAAAAATCATTTGTGTTTCCCAAAAAGGAACATCCATTTTGCCGCCTATAAGCGATAGCCCATTCACATAACTTGGATTATACTTCATATAGGCAGTATCAATATTGATAGATTTTTTGCTACCAAAGGTATCGAACGTAGTATTATTACTCGTGGCATCTGCAATGCCATCATCGGACTCATTCGAAGCCAAGCGAAAACCCGTTTCCCAATCTCCGGCTTTTGCTGTTAATCCCACGCGCAAACGCAAACGATAACGATCGCGGTCCACATCATCAAAAGTGCCGCTCGATCCAGCAACCGTAGAGGGCGATTGCCGATCAAAAAGTCCTGCATAACGCACACGAACATCACCATTAATTTTCAATTCATCCAGCCAACTACCAACTTTAATCTTGGCTCCTCCTTTCTTTTCGCCAAGGTCTTTAACCATTTGTTCCTTTACTTCTTTTGCTTCGCGATCGGTTAATAAACCTTTGCGTTGCAACATCTCAATAAGGGCATCGGCCTGTTGTCCGAAAAGATTGGGTGCGCTCATCGAAACAAATATTCCACTTACGACAAAAAGAGCTCTCAGTTGTTTAAATTTCATTTTCTATTTTTCTTTCAGGGGATACTATTTCTATTAACTGCAGCAGCTCCTATATCCCATTAAAGCTGCTCGTTTTTAAATGCCCACTTATGTTACAAACGTGTTACAAACAAGTGAACTTTTATCGTAGAATTTTTTATAGGCAAGCAGAAAAATAG
>CAZNSF010000264.1:0-3230 GCA_964575565.1 uncultured Verrucomicrobiota bacterium
TAACCTTTACTGTATCATTATTTCGAACGTAGGTTAGTTCCGTTAGCGCATGTTGATCTTTTAGATAATCCTGTGTAATACCATCATCTTCATACAACGTATAACTACCTACAGCGCCATTTTTTCCAGGATAACAACGAACCACTAATTGTTTTAATGGTTCGGATGTCATACGCGGCGTGTAGGTTTGCAGTGGAATCGGCACACCACCTTTTGCATAAAACGGAAATTCATGGATATCGGCACTTACGAGAGTTTCCATTTCGCCAACGAACGACTCTCTTGTAAACCAGTTGTACCATGTGCCTTTGGGAAACCAAACGACCTGGCGCGCTAGTTTTGTCGGCCCAACACCCTCCGAAACAATAGGCGCCACAAGAAATGAATCGCCGAATAAGTACTGTTGTGGATTATGGTAAGCAAATTCATTTGTTGGATATTCAAGGTACATGGGGCGGTTGAGAGGTAATGAATCTTTATAACCCTGCCAAACGCTCGAATAAATATATGGAAAAAGCTGTGAGCGTAAATGAAAACTGATACGCATCGAATCTTCTGCCCATTGAGGATACTTCCACGGACGGCGATCCATTTCCACATCATGTGTGGAATGTGACCGTAACGCTGCTGTTGTCGCACCGAATTGGCACCAGCGTGCGTACGGTTCTTCTCTGCGCCCACCCATATGTCCGCCAATATCGTGTGACCAATAAAAACAACCCACGTTACCTGCTGTTGATGTAAAAGGCACTTCGAATGCCAGCATCGGCCAGTCTGTGTGCGCATCGCCAGAAAAATGAATGGGATGACGATGATCGCCCCAACCTCCCCAGCGACTAAACGAAATCCCGCGCTGATTGTTGCGGCTGGTATGTTTAAAGTAATAATGATTCAGCCAAGCGAGATTGGTTAGATCCGGGATACTGACTGTAAACATAGACTGCTGCCAATCTAACCACCAAAAATCCACACCCACCTTTTCCAAAGGCATATGAGTATGTTTGAAGAGCGTGTCTAAATATTTTTTATCGCCCGCATCGAATGGTATTATTTTTTTGGAGACAGGATCTTCGCCCATATCACGCATGAATGCTTCGTAACAATCCTCATGCGGTTCAACTCCTTTATGAGGATGCACATTCAATGTTACTGCCAACCCTTGCTCGTGAAACCATTTCAATAAATCTTCCGCATCGGGCAGTAACTCGCGGTTCCAAGACCAACCTGTCCAACCTTTCCGATGCCAATCCATATCCATCACAATCACATCCAATGGAAAATCATGCGAGGCATACTCCGTTACAATTTCGCGATATTCCTTGGATGTGTAAGGCCAATATCGCGAATACCATGCGCCTAATGCATATTTACGAGGCATGGGAACCTCGCCGCCAATATGTGTCATGGATTGTAACGCTGCCTTGTAATTATCCCCATATCCAAACAGATACCAATCCGTGCCGCTATCTTTTGGCCGTGACTTTACCCAATCTTGGGTGAATAAATGCCCCTTAGAATCATCCAATAAATACCATCCATCCCGCGCCAATAATCCTTCGCCTAAACTTACGGGTGCCTTCAAATTATCTAGTGTGCGAATCGTGCCACCGAGATTTTGTTGGTTCTTTTTTTCGGGATTCCATTCCACTTCACTATCACCTTTTTTGATAAAGGCCTGCAAGTTCCCTGCATGGAATGTTTTGCCGTCTGGCGTATAGCGAAGGCGGATGGCGCCGGCATCAATGGTCGTCGTTTTTTTCTCACGACGTTGAGTAAAACCAGTAAAACGGACGCTGCGATTTACCGCAAATAGGGATGGCTCATCCGTAAAATGACCTCCTTCCGTGTACTCGATCCGAATACATTGTGGTGTGATCACTGTAAATCGTGCGTTACCAATCACAATCATACCCTTACCATCTCCTTGAACTGATTCCCCACATAAAGCTGTGGCAAGCCAAGCCGACAAAGTTAGCGCAATTACAAAAAAACGTTTCATAGCGGGACAACTTTCTAGGTCTAGGATCAACTCTTTTAACCGAAATATTTCCAATAGAACAAGTCTTTCTCAATACGAAACAAAGAATATAAATCGACTTTATCTTAACTATCCACTTGAGTTCAGTTTGATGATTTATAAAATAACTCCCATCAAAAGAACATTTAAGGTAGCCATATTATTTGTATTAAGCCTATTGCTCTCGGCAAACGCTTGGGCGGGTGAAGCGTCTGCGCCGAAGGTGGATACTGGCGATACCGCATGGATTTTAATTTCAGCGGCGTTGGTGATGCTGATGACTCCGGGACTCGCCTTATTTTATTGTGGCATGGTGCGTCGCAAAAATGTGTTGAGTACCCTGATGCACAGTTTTATTTTGCTAGGACTCATTACCGTGCAGTGGGTGTTGTGGGGTTACAGCATGGCGTTCGGACCGGATATCGGATCAGTGATTGGCAATCCCTTTGCATGGTTTGGCTTGCAAGGCGTCGGCGCTGAACCATCCCCTTACGCTCCAACCATTCCCCATCAAGCATTCATGGTTTTCCAAATGATGTTTGCAATCATTACCCCCGCGCTTATTTTCGGTGCCGTAGCAGAACGAATTAAATTTTCTGCAATGATCGTATTCTCTCTTTTATGGGCTACTTTTGTTTATGATCCCATTTGCCATTGGGTTTGGGGTAGTGATGGTTGGCTAGGTGCTTCGAAAATAAAAGCTCTCGATTTCGCTGGCGGCACCGTGGTGCATATTAGTTCCGGTGTTTCGGCTTTGGTATTTGCCATGGTGCTTGGGCCTCGCACAGGCGATCGCAAAATGGAACCGCATAATATGACTCTAACAGTGCTTGGCGCTGGCATTCTTTGGTTTGGATGGTTTGGGTTTAATGGAGGGAGCGCATGGGCCTCTAATGGATTAGCAGCAATCGCGTTTGTGAATACACACATTGCTGCTGCAGCTGCCGCACTAGCATGGACACTTGTAGAATGGAAATTGCGTGGTAAACCTAGTTTGTTGGGCACGGTCTCGGGCTGTGTTGCCGGGCTAGTGGCAATTACACCGGCAGCAGGATTTGTTTCGCCCCTTGGGGCGTTAGCCATTGGTATTGGCGGCGGCGTATGTTGCTTCTATGGCGTAACTCTTAAAAATAAATTTCGATGCGATGATACGCTGGATGCCTTTGGCATCCATTGTATCGGAGGAATAGTCGGGTATTTTTTGACCGGTGTA
>CAZNSF010000265.1:0-7770 GCA_964575565.1 uncultured Verrucomicrobiota bacterium
CATCAAAATATTGTGGCCGCGTAAATACGTAAACCGTTTCTGGTCCTTTGAGTAAGGCGATTAAATCATCACGAGTAAGTTTAGCTTCGATATTTCGATCGCTGCCAATTTCCCAAATGGAATCACCGCCATAAAGAGGAACTACTTCGTTTTTATTTTTTAAAAGATAAAAACTACTGCTCTTAAAATAGAATTCATACATCGCCACGCGTGGGCCTGGTCTAGTAAACGTTGGCTTTTGCTTCGTGGGATGTAAATCTAAAGCAAGGGGCATGCCGACCAAATCTATATTTTCTAGATCACGAGTTAATACACGCCAACTTGAGTTATGTCTTAATTCAGTTTCTAATTTTGGCGCAAAAAACAAGATGATTTGGGTGCCAGTAATAGTCGTGAGCCACCAAATAGCAAAGCATGTAAGGATTTTCTGCCCCTTTGGTAGAAATCGAGTAAGAAACCAAGCGAGACCAGAAATGATAATACCTGCCAACAAAAATTCGATCCATAACGGACTTAAATGGGGAATGGTGCGATGCGTAATAAACCAAAGGGCAATAAATATGGATGGAATCAAAAGCCATGTAAAAAGCTCCGCCCATCGCGGCAATCGATCATCGTTTTCTTCGACCTTACGCGCCAACCAGAGACCGAGGATAAGACTGATGGGTGGAAGTACAGGCAAAATATAGGTAGGCAATTTAGAACTGCTGATTGTAAAAAGAAGAAATGGAAAAATAAGCCATGCTAATAAAAAACGTGATGCTGAACTTAAAGGCTCATTTTTCTTCCACCATTGAATATGTTGTCTTACAGCACTGACAATAAGAGCTGTCCATGGCCAGCAAGCTGCAGGCAATATCATACAAAAGAAATACCATCCCTTGCCTCCGCGTCCACGGCCTTCAAAGAGTCGATCTTTAATTTCTCCTATCAAGTAGAAGTCGTACAAATTTGGATTGAGATAACACATTAAGAAAAACCATGGCAATGCAATGATGGCAACAATTAAAAGCCCTCTTATCCAACAGAGCTTAGAAAGTTCGCGAAGTTTCTTTTCGAAGAAGAGGAAACCCATGATGGTTAATGAAACAACTGCAAACCCAACAGGACCTTTATCGAGAAATGAAAAAGCTAGAGCGATATAAAAACCAAGCAACCAAAAGGTAAAAGATGTTTTTGTTGAACTTCGCCATTTCCAAAAACAAAATAGAGAAATTGTAATGCATGCGGTTTGCATCATATCTGGAGTGATAAGCCGTGCAGTTGAAAAAAATAGAACGGAGCTTGCTAAGATGAGTGCTGAAAATATCCCAGCTAATAGCCCACCCATTAAGCGGCCGAGCAGAAAAATGGTCGCTAGGGTAATGATGCCCGCTAATGCAGATGGAAGACGAGCAGCCCATTCATTAATCCCAAAAGCTTTAAAGCTTGCGGCGATACACCAGTAAATGAGCGGTGGCTTAGCATAATGTGGCACTCCGTTTAAACGCGGTACAAACCAATCACCACTCATCAGCATTTCTCGCCCAATTTCAGAGAGTCGCCCTTCATCCGGTTCGTTCAGGCCTCGTCCGCCTAATTGAAAAAAAAGGGGGGCAACAATGCAGATAACAAAGATGCTACCTGCAAAAAGCTTGTTTTGGAGAAATGATTTCAAGGAAATTTTTGAGTAGTATGGTTTAAAGTTTAAGCCCGCGAAACACACGAAAAATGCTAACTATCTTGGATTTCCTAATTTTTTCAAAGCCTCTTTTTTTAGTGTGCTTTCGCGTTTTTAGCGGGCCTATTTCTTTTCTGGTTTTTATTAAACTTTAATTAAACGATGGATACATGGGTAAGACTTTCCATAAATAATTCCCGTCGTAGGGATACTGACGGGCTACCACATTTGGTAGGCGGCGTTGTCCCCAACACCGCGTATCCATTATTTAGCAAAAGTCCCATATAAGATGTTATGTCACCATTCAAACGCAATGACTTCAATCCGAAATGATAGCCTAAGCTTGATAGAATCGCCCTCTTCGTGTTTGGTTATACCATGCTGAAGTGCGATTTTCACATGCATAGTTCGGAGGATCCCTACGATGTTCTTAGCCATAGCGCTTTTGATCTTATTGATCATGCGGCCCGGTTGAAATACCAAGTTTTAGCTCTTACACTTCATGGACGACTTTATTGCCCTAAAGAACTTCAAGATTATGCATCGTCGAAAGAAATCCTTTTAATTCCGGGTATCGAGGTTTATCTGGATCGCAGTGAAGTTCTTCTTTTAGGTGTTCAAGAAGAAGATTTAGTAGGCTTAAAAGGCCTTGATGATCTTATTGCTTTAAGAAAAAGGCGCGGCAATAATTTATTAATCATCGCGCCCCATCCTTTTTATGGGTTGAACCAATGTTTAGGAAATAAATTGGAGATATTTGCGGATGCCTTCGATGCCATTGAGTTTTGCCATTTTTATACCACGTGGTGGAATCCTAATCTTCGAGCGGAAGCTGTTGCTAGAAAAACTGGTAAACCAATGATTGCTTGCTCAGATACTCATCAATTAAAATGGATGAAACATCATTACTCTTTTGTAGATGCAAAACCGACGCAGGCTGATGTATTCGCTGCCATTCGCGCAGGCCGCATCCAGAATGTATCGCGTCCCTTAAACAATGGTGAATTTTTAGTAAAAGCCTTTTGGTATCTTGGAACACAGAACTTTCTTATCCTTGCAAGAAAGTGGGGTTTGGTTTCTCCTAAGAGAAATCATTCTAATAGGAAATAGTGGCAGAAAGTTTACAGTTTATTTCAATTCTTGGCTCCGGCATCCAGAAGAAGTTTTCTAATCTGTTGATAACGCTCACTATGATAAATCGAGGCTAATGCTAAGACACTATTCCCAAGACCATCTTTAGCATTTACGTCAGCTCCATTTTGAATCAAGAGCTTAACAATATTAACCTTACCATTGCTTACTGCTAAACGAAGAGGCAGGGAATTGCTGTAATTCGCATCCGCTCCTTTTTTTAATAAAGCTCTTACAATCGCTTCATCATTTGCTTCGGCAACTTTATCATTGCTAGAGATAATCACATCAAGAGGCATTCCACGTCCTGATAAGTTTGGGTTGGCGCCGTGCTCTAATAGGAGATCGACTATTGCCAGTCGACCGCTTCTGGCCGCCAATGTCAGGGGCGTATCGCCATTACCATCCTTTTGGTTTACATCGGTTCCTTGTTCTAAAAAGGTTTTGACGGCCACAAGATCATTTTGACCAATCGCCACAAATATATCTTTACTGACAGTAGCACCGGCGCTTTGGAGAGCGCGTATAGCCTTAATATTATTTTCTTTGGTGGCCCTTGAAAGGGCGGTATCGCCCTTTTCATCAGTAGCATGGATATCCGCACCCTTCTCAAGGAGTAATTTAATGACAGGCCCACAATCATCCTCCGCACGAGCACTCGAAGCCGCGACAATTAGGGCCGTTCTTCCTGATTTATCTTTTGCGTTGATATCCACGCCTTTCTCTAACAAAACTTTTGCAACTTCAGCATTTGCATACTCTGCAGCGTACATGAGGGCGGTATAATCATCCGTTCTCTTTGCATGGATATCGGCACCGTGTTCGATGAGTAACTTGGCTTTTTTAGTGCCGTCGTCCTTATCGATACCCGTGTACATGATAGCAGTTCTATCGCTAACTATTTTCTCATTGATGCTCGCGCCTTTATTAATGAGCACGCGCATGATTTCCAAAGATTTGCCGCCCGTGTGGTAAGTAGCACACATAAGGGCAGTATAACTTTTTGATGCTTCAGCGCGTTTGATCCCCGGAATTGCGGCTCGTTCTATTAATGCCCCTTTTGCATTAGGATTGGCTCCTTTATTTAATAGAGTTCTAACTTTTGAAAGATCATCATTATGAATCGCATCTATCAGGGCTTCATCAAGATTAGCTCCATCTTGTTTTTTATCTGCAGCAGATAAATTCAAAAGAGTGATGTTTAAAACTAAAAGAAATGTGGTAAGTAGGGTAAAGTTATTCATAATTTTTTTAAAAGTTGATGTTTTATAGTGCATTAGGAGCAATCTGTCTTTTATAAAAAAGAAGTATTTTTATAATTGGTCGACCATCAAGCGAAATACTATTTTAGAAAAGTATTCGGCAAGGCGAGAGCGCCACCGACCATGAAGACCAAAAAGCCACCACAACTTTGGTAAAAGAAATTTTACTCATTCGTTGGAATGCATCCACAAAAACTGTATAAAGCGATAACACAGGTACAAACTAAAATGAGTAGTTTATGTTTCATAAAATTTGATAAGTGATAGCCTTGATATTTCAGTCGCGGTTCGCAGACTCAAAATTCATGTGTGGGTTCGCAGACTCAAAATTCATGTGTGTGCCAGCAACACGCATATTCTCATCAAAAATAACCATGCGGCCGTGAGTGGGGAAAGGTTCTTCTGCTAGACCTAGTCCTCCAGGATTGCCACGACCGTCGGTAGTATAGAACCAACATTCGTAAAACTCATGCGTCAATATGTTACATGTGGAAAAAGCAAAATGATTTTCAATATCTATGCGCACGAGCGGTTTACCTAGAATTTGAACTACTTGATTTGTATTCATGCCTACAGAAATGGATATAAACTTTTTGTTGGAAAAATCAGGCGCCCAAATAGTAGCCTTATCCTGTAAGCCTGCATCAATAGCCCAAGCAAGATCCATTTTATAAACGTTTATCATGTAGAGTATGCGTGAAATAGGGTAGCTAGCCAATCCCAAGACAACCAAAACAAGAATTAAAGCTAAGTACTTAAATTTTACCTTAAATTTCATCTCTATTCTCCCTTTTTCTGGGAAGATACTTTTCGGCTACGAATTTTAATCGCAATCCAAATAGGAAGACCGAAGACAACCAGCCAGGGTACAATATAAGCAATCGCTACCCCAACCAATTGGAGGCTATTCATTAAGGCCTCAAACCCGCGAGAAAATGTTTGGCGCAACGTATAGAAAAGCCCTGTTTCGTCCGGGATAAGATCGCTTTGACTATAAAGCTGAAGAATAACCTCTGCCGAACCTTCTTGAGATGTCTTGCCTTCGGAAGGGCGATCTTGGCGTTTGATGGTAAAATTTTTAACTTTTCCTAGACCCTTTAAATGTTCCACAAATGCCTGATGATGTTTCATGGGTAGTCGGAAGGTAAGATTGGCTTGTTCACCTCCGTTCGGAGCACGTTCGAAAGTTGAAAGAAGAATTTCTGCTTCCCATGAGTGAATCGCTCCTTTGATTTGGGTCACTTTTTCATCAATAGTCTTGCTTGATAAGACTAGATACGTTCGTTGAAGCGGATCTTCTGTATCTGTAAGATCAAGTTTGATAAGGACTGGCGCATCATCCGCTTCTTTATTTTGGGTAGTTTGATCATTACGCTGGACCTCGAATACAGAAACTCGCCCAAGCGCTTTTAAGGAATCTAAAACTATTGTGTAGGCCTTGGCAGGAACGCGCGCTAAGAAATGGGCATTTACTCTGCCTTCGAGCTTTTGTTCCAAATGCGATGCCAAAATTTCGGAGCCATGGCTATTGGCAATTGTTTTAGCTTTTTCTAAAGCTTCTTCCACAGCTTTGCTAACCACTACTAAACTAACTTTTTTGCGCGATTCATCATCGTGGACAATCGCTAGATTAATTTCCACCTTATCTTTTTGGACTGTAGCGGTTTCGGAAGGGGCTGTTCCGCCGCGCGCAATGCGTTCGCTCTGGCGATTCACGCTATGAACGCGCCCAAGAGCTTTAAAGCGATTTAAGAGTTGCTCGGAAGATTCTGGCGCAACTAAAACACTTAAGACAGCAGAAACACGGGCTGTTTCATTGCGATCGAGCTTGGAATGTAGAATTTGCGCTTTTACGGCTTCCGCTTCCTGCTTGGCTTCGCGAAAAGCTTTTTCCACATCTGGCGAAAAGATCGAGAGATTCGCTTTTTCTTTAATCAAAAATTCTGCGGCTTGGTTTAGATCCTTTTCGTTTAAAGTAATGGTGACCGTGGCGTATTGCACTAAGGCATCGTAAACTTTGAGGTTGCCTTGCATTTGCTCAATATTTTCGCGAACACGCGCTAATTCTTTCTCGACCTGTAATAGTTCGGAAACTTTACCTTTCTCTTTATCAAGCATTTCCAAGAGACGTTCTTCCATACGCCGAGCATTTCGAAGCCGCGCGTCGGTATCGAAGTAAGCTTTGGTTACATCTTCCGTGGCAAGATTTTGATTTTTAAGATCACCCATTGATCGAAGCTTTAAAAGAAAACTTTCTAATTTTTCTGGTAAAACTTTAACGATAATTTGCCCGCGAACCTTACCATTTTGCAGACGCGAAGAGTCGCTTGTTGCCACAAAACCACCTTCTTCCTTGATGAGACTTGTAATGCGATCCAAAGCAGCTTCATAACTTTGTACTTCGAATTCTAAGGTTGCATTACGAATGAGTTTCCTATTATCAGGGAGAACAGGAACGTTATCTGTGGAATTAGGTTTGGAGATTTTTGTAGATTCTTTTTCAGAATTTTTTTCATTTTTTGATAAAAGGTCTGCAGCAAGGTAGCCAACACCATTCCCACCTAGACCAGCTCCTCCACCTGCTGGAACAGCAACGCTTTGAGCCAAAATAGTCTTATTTTTTTCTTCCATACCAGCAAAAAGAGCAGCAGGTTTATTTTCTACAGAAGAAGATTTAGGTGGTTTGCTAGAATGGCTCCCTGCATGCTCTTGTATTATTACTCCCGAAGAACGTGACTCATAGTTTAACTTGCTTTCATCTGCTAGTGTAGCAGCAGGAATAGAAAAACCAGTTGATAATCTCGGTTGTTGGCCACGCCGATCAAAACTTCTAATGCCGTCGGCATCGACGTCTTTTAAAGTGTCGCGGCCGTTGAAAGCAAGTTCTGTACCTAACGCTTGTTTAATGTCAGACATATATTGAGGACGATCTCTTTCTCGAGCATTGTTGAGCGATGGCACAAAAAGGCCAGCCACAACAAGTACGAGCATGGTTATGGCAAGAGCGGTGACTGATGCAAATCGCATCTGCCGAAAGTGGAAGAAGATTCGATAAAACCACGGGACTTTATTTTGTTTGGTTGCTAATGTTCGTCGGAATTTAGCTATCGTCTGATCTTCGAAATCTGCTGGGGGTTGATCTGGTGCAAATGTTTTTTTAATCATCATGGCAATCATTTGATCCTCCTTAAATAATTTTTGGCAGCTTGGGCACATGGCAAGATGTCCATCGAAAGCTTCTTTTTCTTCTTTCGAAAGGCCGCCCGTGATGGCTAAGGCCATCCAGTTTTCAATTTCCTGGTGAATATCTGGTACTGGTGTTTTCATTTTTGGTTTAAATTATTTAAATGCATTGACCCCTTTGTAGGAGCGGTCGCTGACCGCGAAACAAGTTGGTGTCTAACGATCGCCGATAGCATCGGCTCCTACACTTTAAAGTTAGGAATTTTGGGAGATAAATATTCATATTTTCAGTAAGTAGAATCCATAGCTGGTTTTAGTGATTTTCTTAAAGTGCCTACAGCTCTTCCGAGGATTCCTCTCAAAGCTCCATTGGTAAGACCCATGGTTTCCTCAATCGTTTGATAATCCATGCCTTCAAGATATCGCAGTGTAATGGCAAGACGATGATGTTCTGGAAGGGAAGAAACTGCTTGGCGAACTCTTGAGTGGAGTTCCATTTTTTCCATGGTTTGCTCTCTATTTTCGGTATCTTCT
>CAZNSF010000266.1:0-9637 GCA_964575565.1 uncultured Verrucomicrobiota bacterium
AGAACCTCATGAACAGATTACCCTTCTTGATACGTGCGCTATCATTGATGGACGCATGGGTGATTTATGTAAAAGCGGGTTTCTGGATGGCACCCTCATTGTGCCGCGTTTTGTTCTTACAGAACTTCAAACCCTTGCTGATAGCGCAGACGGCATTAAACGCACTCGTGGACGACATGGCTTGGATCTACTAAATGAACTTAAAAACCATACGGATATTGAAGTTAAAATTCATGAAACCACTGACTCCGCAGAAGCTGTTGATGAACGATTGGTCCATCTTGCGCGTGTGTTAAATGCGCGCATTGCCACAACAGATTACAATTTAGGACGAGTGGCGGAAATACAAAAAGTTCGCGTCTTTAATATTCACCTTTTAGCCGGCATCTTACGCTCTCCACTCATAACAGGAGAAAGCCATCGCCTTAAACTTGTGCGTGAAGGTAAAGAATCTCATCAAGCTGTTGGCTTTCTTTCCGATGGAACCATGATTGTGGTTAATCAAGCCCGACATTTACTCGGCCAAGAAATTAACGTAGTTATCACGGGATCTATCCAAACAGTAGCCGGAAGAATGGTCTTCGCAGATCCACAAACTTCTGTTACTCATTCAGAACCCACTACAAACCATTGATGACTTCAGCTATTATTTTAGCAGGCGGTAGCAGCAAACGAATGGGCGATGAAGTAGACAAATTGATGCTGCATATAGCAGGCTTACCGCTCTTAGCACGTGTTCTTCTTACCTTTGAACACTCTACTGATGTAGATGAAATAATTTTAGTTGCGCGCAAAGATCGTCAGGATACCTACCGGAATTTAGCTTCAGAGCATCGAATTTCTAAACTTACATCCGCGATTCCGGGAGGAATTGAGCGGCAAGATTCTGTGTGGTGTGGTATCCAAGCTGTATCGCCAAATTCTAAAATAGTGCTTATCCATGATAGCGCACGTGCGCTTGTTACATCTGATATTATCTCACGCTGTGTAGGAGTTGCTCGACAAACCGGAGCAGTTATTCCGGTAACACGCATCAAGGATACTATCAAACGCGCTATCTCTCGAGCTAATACACACTCCAATGGATCCAGCCTTTTAGTGGAAACAACCGTGGACCGTTCCCTTCTTTGGGCTGCCCAAACTCCACAAACTTTCTGGACAGATCTTATTCGTCGTGCGTACGAATTAGTCACTCGAGATCATCTCGTAATTACCGACGATGCTTCGGCTGTAGAACATTTAGGCCACCCAGTTTCGATGGTTGAATGTGATTCATCTAATCTTAAGATCACAACACCTGAAGATTTATTATTAGCCGAAGTGATTCTTTCGAAACGAAACTCTTTAAGTCCTTTATGATTAAAATTGGTTTAGGTGTTGATATTCACCCGTTTGTGGAGGGCCGTCCTTGTATTTTGGGCGGCGTGCATATCCCCCACCCTCGCGGGCTTAAAGGCCATTCGGATGCTGATGCACTAATCCATGCTTTGATTGATGCGCTCCTAGGCGCTTTAGGTGAACGTGATATTGGGCATTTCTTTCCAGATACAGATGCTCAATGGAAAAATGCTGATAGCCTTAAGATGTTGACTGTGATCCACGGTATCCTTGAAAAAAAGAAGTCTGTGATTCATAACTTAGATATCACCGTGATTGCCCAAGAACCTAAATTAGCTCCCTATATTACGGATATTAAAACAAATCTTTCTAAAACTTTACGTGTTCAACCTTCACAAATTGCAATTAAAGCAACAAGTTCGGAATGGATGGGATTTACAGGACGCAAAGAAGGTATTATTGTTCTAGCAACTGCATGTGTTGATTCTCCATAGCAAAGCTTTCCTTGGCAGAACTTCGATCGAAATATACAATGATATACTTGATGATATAACAATAATTATTTTTTGACTATCGAACCTATGAATAAACCGACAAAATCCTTTTCACATTATTCCTGCTTGTTTTGTATAGGTTATATTTCTTGTTTTATTTTGGCACCTAGCTTTCATGGCATAGAAATTAGTCCCAGCAAATATCAGGGAGGTTCCAGTAATAATGTGCCTTATCAAACAACAACGGACACCCCTTCTCTGCTTAAAAATCCATTTAAATGGGTTTTTGGCGATGGACGAAGCGAAGCTATGAAACGTGTGAATGCCCCGCCTAACTTAAAGGTGGACTTAGTAATTGAGCCGAAAAATTTTACGCCATCGACCCATTCTACCTTTAAGGCTCGCATGATTGTAACCAATCAAAGCAAGGAAAAGTATATTTTAGAATTCACTTCTGCCCAACACTACGATTTTTTTATTAAGAATAAAGACGGTAAAGAAATGTACCGTTTTTCGAGCGATAAGGCCTATAGCCAACAGTTTTCTTCCACGTTAATCAACCAAAACGATAAACTCGTTTACGAGGAAGAGCTATTTTCGACTGCGAACCAAGCACTTGATCTTCCCGCAGGAGATTATAAGCTGATTGGTCAAATTACTTCGAAGATTCCGATTTCGGTAGAGACTTCGTTTCAGGTGTCTCCTTAGCCTTTTCATCTTGTTGGGTTTTCCCAAGTCCACGCCCTATCTTTACTGGGATAACTTCGACAGTAGTTCCTTGAGCTCCAGTTCCTTGAGCTCCACGATTAATCAATTGCTTTAATTCTTCTCCGCCAATATTTTTTGGAGATTCTAAATCTTTCTTTTCAAGAGAAGATGATGGTAGATCTGCCTGTTTCCCATCCAAATGAGAATCTGCTTTTCGTAAAGCAGGCTCACCTTTCAAAGATATTTGTTGCGACCACTTTTCGCTAGCACTTTTGGCCTCGAAATCTGGAAAGCTTAGAGATTTCGTGTAAAAATCTTTTGCGGGGGTTTGCCATTCTGTAAACGGCAACGATTTTAAGTCCCCTGAATAGGTTGGCAGACGAACCGCTTGAACTTCTAAAGACTTTGTTTTAAACGTGCGATCAAAACCTCCAAAAGATTTTGTTTCAAATGTTTTAGAAGGATCTAATTTTGGCAGTTGAGAAGAATCACCATGCACCACTGTTGACTCATCAGCATAAATGATAGTAAGGTGGGCAGCACCCAACATAAAAAAAACGAGAATGCATCTCTCCGTAAAGAGTTTGTTTTTGGCCCAAAAATCAAAAACCTTCTTTATTAAGCAATGAATTCGCATCATTCTTTCACTCTCTTAGTTTAGTGTACCTAAGACTTTTAGGATAAGTAAAGGTAATTATGGCTAAAGTAGTTATTGAAAACATTACTAAAATTTATCGCGACGATAAAGGCAATGATATCAAAGCCGTTGATGGCGCAAACCTAGCGATTGATGATCAGGAATTCATGGTCATGGTAGGACCATCTGGGTGTGGTAAATCAACAACATTGCGAATGGTAGCAGGGTTAGAGGAAATCACATCAGGTAAAATTTCAATTGATGGCCGTGTAATTAACCATGTCCCTCCTAAAGACCGTGATATTGCTATGGTATTCCAAAATTATGCACTTTACCCCCATATGTCGGTTTATAAAAATATGGCCTTTGGTCTAAAGCTTCGGAAATATTCAAAGATAGAAATCCATCGCCGTGTTTCAGAGGCAGCTGATATCTTGGGAATTCGTGAATTATTGAGCCGTAAACCTAAAGAATTATCGGGAGGCCAGCGCCAACGAGTGGCTGTGGGACGAGCAATTGTACGTAAACCCAAAGCATTTCTTTTTGATGAGCCGCTTTCTAATCTGGATGCCAAAATGCGCGTTCAAATGCGTACAGAGATTTCGAAACTGCACACACGACTGGATGCTACGATGATTTATGTAACCCATGATCAAATTGAAGCCATGACTATGGGAGATCGTATTACCGTAATGAACATGGGCAGGATTCAACAGGTTGATACGCCATTAGAAATTTATAATCATCCAAAAAATATGTTCGTTGCGGGCTTTATCGGTAGCCCTACCATGAATTTTTTTGATGGCATTATTCAACAAAAGGACGGAAAATTGGTTTTTGCTGAAAAGGAGTTTCAAGGTATTTTGAACTTTACCGTCCGAGTCGATGACGATCACGCATCGAAACTAGAAAACTATATAGGACGTCCTATTAAATTTGGCATTCGCCCAGAAGATGTTCACGATAAACTATACGTAGGATCCGCTGATCCATCCAAAGTAGTGCAAGCAACTGTAGAAGTCGTTGAACCTATGGGTTCAGAGACTTATCTTTATATGAATACGGGAGCTCACAGTTTTATTGCACGAGTCAATGTTGCAGAAAAAGCAGATGTCAATCATAAGCTCGATCTTATTTTTAATATGAAACGCGCTCATTTCTTTGATGTCGACACGGAGCAAGCCGTTATTTAGTTAATGTTGTTGCCACTCCGCAGCAGGATTTTCGGCTCCTTTACGTTTATCTTTCGGATCGTATTTTTCGGCTAACCCTAATTCAAATATCTGATGGCCAAGATTAAGCGAAACATCTCGGTACTGACTATGGCAACGGTAACAAATGGTAACTTCCGGTAACGCCAAATACAGAAGATAATCAACCGCTGCAGCTCCTCCTAAAACAAGGAAAGAAGAAATAATATGATTATAATTGTAAAGGATAAGACTGATCACTACTGCCCCTGCAAGAATGGAAACACCTAAAGTACGATTAAAGTCTTTTTGGACATAAAGTTTTTCAAGCCCACAAATCACACATTTATCCACCACATTATTTTGCTGCATTTGTTTGCTAATCTGAAGGGTGACCATTTGATTGCAAGATGGACATGGAGATTCATTTTGGGAAAGATCCTCAAAACTTAATTCGTTTGAACAGTGTGGACAACGAAAAGAAATAACCATAAGTATGATAAGCTATAAGTAATAAATTGTAAGCTACAAGCGATAAGTTTTGATAGGTATAAAATGATTTCTGCGATATCTTGCCTTGATGGCCTATTACTTTAAAAAGCTTATTTTAGATAATTTGTGATCTCCCCAGTCGTTTACAGGACCGCACTGCCATTAAATCGTGGTGGGTTGGGAACGATTGCGTGGTATGCTTGTCATGCCCTCATGAAAGAAGGCCTCCTCCATCGCGTTCTTGCTCCAGAAGTTGGAGCTGCAGGTTTACTTGCACCATTCGCACATGGCCTGCCATTTCCTTTCCGTCAAACAATGGCTATCATCAATCGATTGGGTTGGCATTATTGGAAAGATAGCTTTTTCGATCGTTGGGCTTCTTCCTGGATTCAACCTGGAATGGATTACTATGGTTGGATGCATCAATCACTAACCTGTATTCGTAAATGTCATCATCTTGGAGGCCGAACATTTGTGGATCGCGGTTCCGTTGAACCACGGTTGCAACAGCGTTGGCTAAAAGAGGAATACATTAAACACGGTCTTCGTATTGATCCAATCGCTCCACTTACTCTTCAACGAATGATCCAAGAAGGAAACGAAACGGATATCATCGTAGTACCATCATCTTTAGTTAAAAATTCGTATCTTGCGGCCGGTTATAAAGAAAAACACCTGCACATAAATCCACTAGGAGTAGAGATCAAGGATTCCTCCCCCTTAGAAGTCAAAAAAAAAGAAGATGTCGTGCGATTTGTGTTCGTAGGGCAACTTTCCATTCAAAAAGGAATTCCAGATCTTCTCCAAATCTGGCAAAGGTTCGCCCGTTCCAATAGCGAATTGGTCTTAGCAGGCACTATACCCCCTCAAGAAATTACAGTCATTCAACCGCTTATTAAAAAATGTCGAAGGATAAGATGGAATGGGCATTGCCATGATGTATCGGCTTTGCTGAAAACATGCGATGTACTACTGCTACCTTCAGCGCAAGATGGATTTGGGCTTGTTGTCCTAGAAGCATTTGCGTGCGGACTTCCCGTAATTATTTCAGATCGAGTAGGAGCTAAGGATTGTGTTTCCGAAGGCAAAAACGGCTTTATCTTCCGATTTGGAAATCAAAGTGCTTTAGAAGAAAAATTAGAATGGTTTTGCTCCGATCTGAACCGGTCTCGATCCATGCGTACAGCTACCTTTGAAACCGCAAAACATTATTCATGGGAAAGTTATGGTCAACGCTTTACTACACTATTTAAATCTTAATCATCCTTTATCGAATGAATTTCGAACTAAAACAACTTGATCTCAAAGCTAAAGTTACTTGGATAGCCCGGATTCTATTGATTGGTTATGCAATCGTTCTTCCCATTAAAAAAACAGCTACACTTCAAGCTGTTTTACTATTAACAGCCTTTGCATTTTTGTTATGGGAACATCGAGCAGCACTCTATCATGCATGGCAAGAAGCTTGTTGGTTATTGAGACCTTTATTTATTTTTTCGCTATGGATTTTTCTGATCTGTAGTTTTTGGGATAAGCCCGCATTAAAAGTTGAGAGTAATTTGGATATTCATCAACCTTGGTTTAGTTTAAATCTTTGGAGACGAGATATTGCTCAACCCATGGTTGCTTTATTGTGCGGCTTTTGGGCATTCCGTCAAACTTCTTGGAAACAACGGCTTTTTTTAGCCCAATCAGCGTTTTTAATGATATTGTCTGTAAAATGCCTATATCAATTTTATATCGGTCAAAGCATTGATGGAATTATCAATAAAGGAACATTAGTAGTACAAGGCTTTTCGCTGGATAATATATTTTTTTCCTATGTTTTATTTTTGTTAACACCAGGAATTTTGTGGCTTATTCTAAAACATAAAAAAGATTGGCGAAAATTATTTTCGTGGGGAATATTTTTAATTCTGCTTTCCTTAATCTTTCTTAATAAACGGAGGGGCACATGGATTGCCCTTTATATTGAAATGCTCTTTATCACCGCCTGGATTGGACGGCGTGTTTTTTTATCATTTGCCCTTAGTACAGTATTGTTAGGCGTCGCTGCTTATCAAGTTCGTCCTGAATGGTTTTCTCGAGAGTATGATACCAATAATATTAGTCGCATTAAAACCTATCAGGACTTTTACCCTTTACTAGACAAACATCCCTTCGTTGGAGCTGGATTTGGGAAGAACACTGTGGGTAAAAATTATGGGAACGTGATCTATCAACAAGCCCATAACACCTTTGCGAATCTTGCTCTCGAAATTGGATTCCCAGGTTTAGCGTTATGGCTTGTTGTTTTAGGCATTTATGCTAATCGCTTTTGGAAAGCTTGTATCAATCACTGGTCAGCGCGCATTGGTTTAGCTTTCCTCATTGGATTTTGTGTCCGTAATTTGACAGATGATGTTTGGATCGCAAGTAATGCCGAATTATTTTGGTTCCTCATTGGTGTTTTAATGCCAAATCGTGAAGAAAAGAAGTTATGATACCTAACTTGATAGAACGAATTCGTGTTTGGGAATGGCGATTGCTGCTTCTACTGCTTTATATTCTCCCCAATTTTGAAGCTCCTACAAACCTTCTCTGGGGTATCATCGTTGGACTTTGGCTTTTTAGATGTTTTTTAGAAAAAAATCCGATCCATTTGGAACGTGTGGAATGGGCTGCGCTCTTTTGGCTTTTAGCCGGCATATGGTCCTTGTACTTTACCATAGATTTCACTAGCTGGAAAAATTTTCAGGATATGGTGCGCGATCCAATCCTTAAAGGTTTTTGGGATATGGTGCGCGGTGCAATGCTTTTGTGGATTGCAAAATCACATTTTACCAAAGAACAATCCAGGACAACATTTTTATACCATCTTGTCTTTGCAACCGGATTGGCTTCTTTGATCGGTTGGTGCGATTACGCAAGGGCCCTTAAGGAAGTGTACGATACCAATTGGTCGCTTAGATCTAGAGTTCAGGTGCAACTTCATTCGGTTGGACATTATAATCATAGTGGAATCTATTTAGCCATCGCGTGGATTGCTGCGGTTGCTACCTTGCTCTACAGGGAAATATTTTCATGCCGTTGGCTTGCACGCCTTGCCATGGCTTTCATTGGCTTGGCTTTGCTAGGAACCACTGCGCGTTTTGCTATTGCGACAGCAGCTTTAGGTACTCTTCTGGTATTATGCAAAATAAAACCACCGCGATGGTTTATTTATTTTTTAATAGCCGGTGTATTCACTGTAACGATTGGTATTGCAAGTAGTCCCGTATTACGAAATCGTGCTTTTTTCCAAGGTTCATTCAACAACCGTCTTACAACTTGGGAACCCGCATGGGAAACAGCCAAAGCTTATCCTTGGACAGGAATTGGCCTTAATCGCTTTAATACAATCCAAATTCCTAATGTTGATGGTTACAGAACAGTGGGCCATGCTCACAACCTCTATTTTAATACATTAGCCCAAATAGGATTTCCAGGAATAATAGCTCTTCTGTGGCTTTTAGCAGCTTCGGCCGGGTTAATTTGGAAACGACGTCTACAGCAGGATCAAGCAAGTAAAACGGTTTATTATGCAACAGGAGGCGCATGGTTTGTTATTACACTTGGCGGTATGAGCAACACCACGCTTCACCATGAAGTGAGCATGCTTTTCTTTCTCATGATCGCTTTGGCTTTGGGAAATAATTCGGCTGCTAAAAAAACAGCCGCCGCCTATGTGCTTAATTCAAAACTTATTAACCGTTCTAACGCCTGAACTTTTGTCTCTGCCCCACTTGCTGGTGGAGAGCCCCCGAAAAAACAAGAATGGCGACCCCAACGGGATTCGAACCCGTGCTTTCACCGTGAAAGGGTGATGTCCTAACCGCTAGACAATGGGGTCGGTTTAGGAGGAATTAAGCTAATGTAAAGGACCAAAGAGGTCAAATCTCCATTTTTTGTCGATCACTTCTTTTTCGCATCCAAAATTTCTAAGCGACTTGATGCTTTTAAAGCCGGTGCATTGATTTCTAACTTTTTAAGTATCCACACATCCTCGAGTTGTTGAAAACTACGGACATTAAATTCTTTAATCACATTTCCATTCTGATCATAAGCTGTTGCTTTAAGAGTAGCCTGATATTCTTTATCAATCCAACTTTCAACGTGTTCATATAGGTTTGTTTTGGATGGAGGAGGATAGCTTGCAATCTTCCAGCAAGGACGGTCCTTTAGAACTTCTTCATCAAGCAACTTTTGGGTTTTCCAAGAAAGAAAATAAAGACAGATATCTTCGATACTGAAAACAGACTTTAAGAACGGTGCCTGCATCTCTTTAATAGGTTCGTTGGTAACAAGATCTAATACTTGAATATTCCGGGCACTTAGATCCTTGGGCAAGATAAGCTGTATTCCTTCTGCTTTGCCTTCTTGATTTTTAGAACGGTAAGTTACTTCATGGGTGCCACTAGCCAACTGTTGGAACTCGATTGTAAGAAGGCGTTCGTCAGGTTCAAGGGAACGATTATCCGATTTATTACGTGTAGTAAGGATAGCAGAAAGCGCCCATTTACCTTCAGGCAAAGCGCGAAGTGCGTTTTGGGCGATGGCAGCAGGGTCTTCGGCAGCTATCAGCAAGTTGAAAGCTGAAAGTTGAAAGGCGAAAGCCAAAATAAAACAAAAATTATTAGACGAACGATGAGTATACCGAGCTTTCATCTTGTATTCCTCAACGTTTAGCTTTTATTTGCGAGAGTCATCCAAAGCTAACTTAAAAGCTTCGCCTACGGTTTTGATGGGCACAAATTTGA
>CAZNSF010000267.1:0-5471 GCA_964575565.1 uncultured Verrucomicrobiota bacterium
TCGCGCACAGGATTTTTTGCTGCTAAACGGGCCTCTTCAGATTCTTTAAGCCCAAACGCTTCGGTAACAGATACATCCGACTTCTTTTCTGCAAATTCCGAATAGATCTTCGGATTAAAAGTGGCTTTAAAATAGAAAAGTCCACTAACAGCTAATAATTGAATTAAAAATGCTGCGCCCAGCAAAAAAAGCGTCCCTAGAGTAAAACCATCCCGAGAAGCTAGCTTCCAGAACGGCACGCTGTGGGTAAAGGTGGTGGGAAGTGGATGGGAGGGGGGATTCATACCATTAAAATTTAGAGTTCAAAGGAATATCCTTGAAGTCTCTTTAGAACTCCATTCTTTTAACTTGCCACTAACCAATAATTCGGCGCGACTCATCAAGAAAAATACCCTTTAGATTCATCTTTAATTGATCTGGGTTCGAAGCCTTTGCAATGCCATCTTCTTCCAAAATAAGTCCATTTTTAATCAGTTTAAGAATCGATTGGTTAAAAGACTGCATGCCATCTTCTCCTCCTGTTTCGATCGCGGAATGGAGCTTTTCCAATTTGCCTTCCTCAAGAAGTTTGCGGACGATAGGTGTATTAATAAGAATTTCAATGGCAGGAACTGCGCCGCCTGCTTTTGCGGGGATCATACGCTGGCAAATAACAGCGCAAAGGCAACCAGATAGCGCTCGAAGAATTTGGGAACGTTCATCCACTGGAAAAAAATCGAGCACGCGTGTAATTGTTTGCGAGGCATTATTTGAGTGAACAGTAGTCATTACCAAGTGCCCCGTCTCAGCAGCTGTGATCGCAGCAGAAAAACTTTCTGCATCGCGCATTTCACCCACCATGATAATATCAGGATCTTGCCGCAATACGTGCTTAAGGGCTTGCCGAAAAGATAAGGTATCGAGGCCTACCTCTCGTTGATTAATGACACATTCTTTATCTTCGAATACGAACTCGATAGGATCTTCCATTGTGATCACGTGGCACTGATCATGCATATTTACGTATTCAATCATGCAGGCCAGGGTAGTAGACTTCCCGCTGCCTGTTTCGCCAGCTACAAAAATAACACCTCGTTCGCTCATCGCAATCTTTTTGAGGACTGGAGGAAGATTTAGTTTATCAAAATCTGGCACCTTATTTTTTACATGGCGCATCACCAGATTTACTTGACCTCGTTGAGTATAAATATTGGTACGAAAACGGCCGACTTCTTTAGAAAAGTAGGAAAAATCAACTTCGTGATCTGTTTTAAATCTTTCCTTCAAAAATTCAGGTATAATAGAATTGGCGATGGTTACCATATCCGTATCTGTAGGCGCATCTGCTTCTACGCTGACCAAACGAGAAGCAACTCGGATAATGGGTTTTTTATTAGGCTTTAAGTGAATATCCGAAGCGCCCATATTCACTGCATAACGTAAAATTCCATCAAGGTAATCTTTCACAAGATAGGATTCTGTACTTTATTTAAAACTTCTCAAGCCAAAATCCAGGGCTTGATTTGGCGCCACTCCGTTGTATGGTTGATTGTAAAGCTTCATTTGAAAGGATACTCATTATGACTATATCTTCTACGACTTCAACACCAACCGCTAAAGCCGTATCTACTACGGAGGATTTACTCAATCAACTTAAACAACATAGCGTGATTGTAGCCGATACGGGTGATTTTGAAAGCATCCGTAAATATCGGCCCCGCGATGCTACCACCAACCCGAGTTTGCTTTTGAAGGCAGCGCAGATGCCGGAATATAAAAATCTTGTTGAACAGGTGATTAGCGAAACTAAAAAGGAATCATCCAATAAAAGCCAGATTTTGGGAATCGCCATGGATAGACTCTCGGTCGCTTTTGGAATGGAAATTCTAAAAATTGTTCCAAACCGTGTTTCTACAGAAGTGGATGCTCGTTTAAGTTTTGAGCGAGAAGCCTCTATTGCTAAGGCCAAATCTCTGATTGCTCGTTACGAAAAACAGGGGATATCACGCGAACGAATTCTCCTTAAAGTGGCATCCACTTGGGAAGGAATCTGTGCGGCTAAACAATTAACGAGTGAGGGGATTCATTGTAATTTGACACTTCTTTTTTCATTTCCTCAAGCAGTTGCCTGTGCGGAGGCCGGTGTGCAGTTGATATCACCTTTTGTAGGTCGAATTCTCGATTGGTATAAAAAATCTACAGGGCGCAGTTCTTATCCTCCTACAGAAGATCCGGGAGTGCTTTCAGTTACTGAAATCTATAACTACTATAAAAAATATGGTTATAAAACGGAAGTGATGGGAGCTAGTTTCCGGAATAAAGAAGAGATTCTAGAATTAGCTGGTTGCGATTTATTAACCATTAGCCCGTCTTTACTCGAAGAGCTTCAGCAAAATAGCGGCAAGGTTTTGCGTAAACTTAGCCCAGACCAAGCTGCTGCCTGCAAACAGACGAAAATTTCTTATGACGAAAAAAGTTTTCGTTGGGCATTTAACGAAAACCAAATGGCAACCGAGAAACTCTCCGAAGGAATTCGCCTATTTGCTGCCGATAATATCAAGCTTGAACAATATTTAGCCACAAAACTTTCTTAAATTTGAAGCACAGCCATTCTAACCTTATTTCAGATGAGTAGTAATCCTCCAACGCCGGAAGATTTTCAGAAAAAACTTTCTGAATTTATGAAACAACAATTTGGCGATAAGGTTGTAGTTACAGGTGTCGTAGCCCAGCCTGAACAAGGTTCCACCACAGATGCGGGGGATACACGCAAAGAAGAAACACCTCTGGCCTTTGATTTCCACTTTAAGCCGTATGATATTAAAGAGCATCTCGATCGATTTGTGATTCAACAAGATGAAGCAAAGAAGGCTTTGGCTATTGCTGTTTGCGACCACTATAACCATGTTCGGATGGTAGAACAAGAGACAGCTACTGCAGCAACTTCTACCACTTCTCCTTCTGCGGAATATACGAAGCAAAATGTTATTCTACTGGGTCCCACCGGGGTGGGCAAAACGTATATTATTCGATGTATTGCTCAGCTTATCGGTGTTCCGTTTGTAAAAGCAGATGCCACCAAGTTTAGCGAAACAGGGTACGTGGGTGGCGATGTGGATGATCTGGTTCGCGAGCTTCTTCACCGTGCCGATGGCAATATGAAGCTTGCCCAATATGGAATCGTTTATATCGATGAAATCGATAAGATAGCTACACCTCCGAATATCATCGGGCGCGATGTAAGTGGTCGAGGAGTTCAAACCAATTTATTAAAGTTAATGGAAGAAACGGAAGTCCCGGTTCGCAGCCCTAGCGATTTACCTTCGCAACTTCAAGCAGCGATGGAGTTCCAACGCAAAGGGAAAATTAAAAGGGAAACGATTAATACTCGGCATATCCTTTTTATCGTTTCTGGTGCTTTTGATAATTTGGAGGAGATTATCAAAAATCGTTTAAAAAAGAGTCGAATGGGTTTCCATGCCAGTGAAGAGGCTCTGGAAATACCGCAAACAGAATTGTTCCGACAAGCAAGCACTCAAGATTTTATTAAGTTTGGGTTCGAGCCAGAATTTATTGGACGGTTACCGGTGCGGGTAGTGTGCGAGCCATTGAGCGAAGAAAATCTTTTCCATATTCTTACCCATAGCGAAGGTTCCATTATTCGCCAATACGAACGCAGCTTTAAAGCATTTGGCATCGATGCTATTTTTAAAGAAGATGGCTTGCGAGCCATTGCGCGTTTGGCTTGCCAGGAGCATACAGGTGCAAGAGGGCTTATGACGGTTTGCGAAAAAGCCTTTCGTGATTTTAAGTTCCATCTTCCATCAACAGGCATTCATCGTTTTGAAGTAACTGCTCAAACAGTGGAAAATCCACAGGTAGCTTTGGAAAATCTACTTAAAGAAGAAGCAAAACAGGAGCGGCCTGTTTTAGAAGCTGCTATTAAGGAATTTTGCCTCCGTTTTTCTCAACGCCATGGTTTAATGCTAAAACCAGAGCCCGCTACGGTTAAACGCATTGTGGACCGCGCTTTCCAAGAAAGGCGTAATGTGCGGGATATTTGCTCTAAGATTTTTAAGGATTATGAGTTTGGTTTAAATCTTGTAAAAAAGAATACCGGCCTCACAGAGTTTTCCATACCACCTTCAGTAGTCGATGATCCCGATAAGTTCTTAAGCCAATTAGTTGTTAGTTCTTACCGGAAAACAGGTGAGCAGTGAGCAGTAAGAGATATTTCGCGCAAAGGCGCCAAGGCGCAAAGCTTTAGGAAGGGGAAGTGCTTTTCTTTGCGCGAGATAAGCTCAGAATTGGTAGCCAGTCACGTCCCTGTGACGGGGAAGGTTTTACGGTTCTAAAAATAATTTTTCGTCTTCCGGATTTAGAAAAATTAAACGCTTAGAGCGAGGACCTGTTGCCACAAGCTCAACAGGATATCCTTTGAAAAACGCCAACAATTCTTCATCCGAGGTAATTAGTTCGGGGCCTAAAGCTGGGTTGGTCCTAATAATTTCGACAGAAGGTTTTGTAGCAGTGAGGAAAATATTCTGAGAACTTGTTGTTATGATATCTACGTGCGAACGACTGGTATGGACCACTTGGGTCTTAGAAAGCGGCTGGGAGGCAAGAGCGATGGAAGAAATAGATGTTTGATTCAAAGGCAAAGTAACATTTTTTTGAGTACCGGCAAAATTTGTCGGTGAATGAACAGGCTGAAATTGTAGGAAGAGGTAACTCGCCCCCAATAAACAGGTGATCCCCAATAAAGCTCTGGTGCGAATACGGGCTTTTCGTTGATGGCGAAGCTCGGCTAAAGACTGTTGATAAAGAGTCGAACGAAACTCTGCATAACCTTCTTCAGCGAAGACATCTTTAAGAAGTTGATTTAAAGGCTCTTGTTTATTCATATTTTAATTTGGTTAAGATGCATTTTCGTAATTTTTGGCGAATGCGCGCGAGCTTGGATTCAATCGCTTTCGGGGTAGTGCTATTAGTAAGCGCCAAGGATTGATAACTCGCGCCTTCGAAATAAGTTGCCTGGATCATTTTTCTTTCCTCTTCCTCAAGCTCCAGCAGGCTTTTATCTAACGCTTCTAATAGTGGGGCTTCTCCATCTGGAAAGGGTGCATTATCTACGACCGCTAGGTGAGGAGTAAGTTCAACGAGATATTGATCCTTTTTCTGTTTGCGGACGATATCGATCAAAGCAGTCCGCGCTATTTTAGTCAGCCAACCCCAAAATACTTTTTCGCTTTCAAAGCGTTTAATGTAGCGCGCAATACGGATCATGCTATTTTGAAGTACCTCACGGGCAAAGGCTTCATCGTTTTGGGTTAAAACTAGGATGTAATGGAACAAACGATCGCAATATGCTTCATAAAATCTTTGGTAAGCTTCTTCTTGTCCTTTTAGCATCCTTGAAGTCGTCTCCCGGATATCAAACGGATTGTGAGGATGGAGTTCGGGCATAGGAATAGCAGCCGGTAGAGTTCCGG
>CAZNSF010000268.1:0-4994 GCA_964575565.1 uncultured Verrucomicrobiota bacterium
CGATGCCAAGTTTACCGGCATGGGCTGGTGCATAAGCCTTCCAACTCGAGATTTCGCCTTTCCGCGATTGGCGTGTGGTAAAAGAAACATGAACCGCCTGTTGAATGGCCTGATAAATAGTATCTGTATTAAGGTTAAGAAGTGCCCCTACCCCAGCAGCCACCGAAGGTCCTAGATGGGCAATATGATCTTTCTTATGTTTATGTAGGCAAATGCCTTTCACCAAATTAATTTGGATTTCATACGCAGCGGTAATCCCACGGATTAAATCTTTTCCATTCTTTCCACATTGTTGGGCTACCGCTAAAAGATGTGGAATATTATCTGCTGGATGCGAGTAATCGGCCGCCAAAAAAGTATCGTGCATATCGAGTTCGCGCACGGCTACGCCATTAGCCCATCCTGCCCATTCAGCCTCAAAAAGTTGTTTGGATGGTAATCCTAAAAGGGTCGCGCCCTGTTTACGTGGATGGGCTAAAGCTTGTGAGCGCGCATTTACAACGGGCAGGCGATTAATCGCAGCAAGAGCAACCGCAGCGTTATCGATGATGCGATTAATCACCATCTCAGTTACTGCAGAATCTATGGGAACTTTATCAGACGCTACCGCTGCCATTTTCCAAGCAAGTTGCTCTCTCTTTGGAAGCGGAACTTTCGAAGGATAAACTTTAACTTGATGAATTTTCATTCTTTTTCGAGTAAGAAAATTGTAGGCAAGCTTTATCTCTTACAAATCTAGCTGATGCAAAAGTTCTTCTACAGTCATCTCGTGATGCACAGCAATGTCTTCTTGGGTGGTCATAACGATATGAGAGCCTGTCTGACGCACCTGCTGATAGCCAAACCGGCGTAATGCTTTGACGAGTTGTACGCCGTTACAATCACGGGGAAGTTTCACGCAACTGCTAAGACCTCATCTCTTACAAAGTGCAGCCGTATGATCTTGGGGCGTTCTGTTTCGTTTGCAAAATGGCACTTTACAGCATCTTGCACCATAGCGCGCAAATCTTCTACATCTTCTCCCTGTGTAAAAATGGAATAGCCCAGGGCTCTTGCGCAATAACCGCCTTCTTCCGAAGGCCGCACTTCAAAGATAATTTCTTCCATAGACTTGCTTTAATCTGCCAGATCAAAAGCTCTAAGTCAATAGAAGCAATACCCTTTCATATCCCTCAAGAAGTCAGTTTGTCTCGTGCAAAGTCACCAGGACGCAAAGTTATATTTAAAATGTGAATAACTCCGCACCGGCGGTTACAAAAACTTCAGCGCCATTCATATAACTCGCTTCTTGGCTGGCAAGAAATGAAACCACATTAGCTATTTCGCTTGGCTCTGCCATTCGTCGGCTCGGCGATGTATTAACTATTCTTTGCCTTAATGGCTCTGGAATTGCAGCAGCAGCATCTGTATTTACTAGACCCGGAAGAACTGCGTTGGCCGTGATATTATAACGCGCACATTCTAAAGCAATTGTTTTGGTTAACCCAAGTAACCCTGCCTTTGAAGATGCATAGCTACATTGGCCATAACCGCCGGAAGCGCCCGCAAGCGAAGAGATATTTATGATACGCCCCCACTTCCGTTGAATCATGCTCGGCAATACTTGTTTAGTGCAGTAAAAAGCCCCGGAGAGATTGATGCTTATTTCTCGATCCCAATTTTCCATAGACATCTCAACGATGCTATGAACATTGGTTGTAATCCCAGCATTATTCACAAGGATATCAATCTCGCCAAAATTTTCTTGAAGGTCTTTAAAAACTCGTACAACATTTTCCTTTTCCATCACATTCAATTCTGCAGACCAAGTGCGGACATGGAATTCTTTTTTGATTGCCTCGGCAGCGGCTTTTGCGCCTTCTTTATTGAGGTCTAAAATTGCCACGTGCGCGCCATCTTTTGCTAACGCATTTGCAATCGCGCGCCCAATTCCACGAGCACTGCCAGTTACCGCAGCTACTTTATTTGAATGGTTAACCATAGGTAGTGTTTTTCGCCTATTTCAATACAAAGAAGCAAATAGAATCCGTATATCCTGCTAGGGAAGCGATTGAATCATTTTCTCTATTTGCTGTTTATGTTGTGCAGGGAGGGTTAGCAATTTCTCGCTATTTTGCTTAAGGGCACCCTTCGAATCTTGATAAAGAATAAAAATAGTTTCTGTTTCTTCCTCAATCCAAATCTTGGCCTTTTGATTTCGTAAAAAAGGTTTATTTCGCCATTCCTCAAATTCATTTTCATTCTTAAAAAGAACTGTTTTGGTATGCGACATTTGAATAGTTTCGAAAGAACTATTGGTTCCTCGTGTTAAAGAATTTTCATAAAGTCCTATTTCGATATCTTCCCTTTTTTGCGGTAGAAAGATAAATAAACAGATAAGAGCGGCAATGGCCATTCCACTTACAAAGATTTTGCGCCAACCAAACCAAACAAGCCATGAATCATTTGTTTCTAGCTTGTTAGACTCCTTTGCATCTTGCCTACCAAATTCATGCTGCAAAGAGGTCTTTAACTGGCCTAAGCGATAAGCAGGCAATGCCGTATCCTTGGCATCGAGAGCTTTTACTAATGGTCCAGCACCACGTAAAATACCCAAAGTTTTTTCGAACTCATCAAACTCCTTTTTTCGTACCTCGGATTGCGTGATTATAGAACGAAGCAATGCTGCTTCTTCGGTAGAAGCTTCTTTAGCTAGTACCTTAATGGCAATTGCTTCAAAATCCTGGTCATTCATACTTCTTTATCGCAAATATGCTAAAAGTTCTTTCAATAAACGTGGAGATTCTTCGAATTGAGCACGAATCTTTTTTAAGCCACGTGCTAGTTGAACCCCTACCCTACTCATCGAAATATCGTATTTGGCTGCAAGCTCCTTATAAGCCATGCCCGCGATTAAAAAATCATGGATTAAGCCGCGTGTCAATGGATCAAGATTAGCCATTGCTCCCTGTAAAAGGCCAGCTAGCTCTACGAGTTCTACAGGGGATAATGATGTAGCAATACGTTCAGCGGGTTCAAATAAACCTTGGGTTTCTTCCTTTATTTCATCGAGACTTTTTACTTGGCCATATCCACGCTTCTCGGCTGATTTCTTTCGTCGCTCTGAAATAGCGCGCCGGCCAGCAATAGTAATCGCAAGCGCCTTTAGATCGTTTATGCCTTTAATGGACTGAATGTTTTTAACTAACTGCGAAAGACTTTCGATGGCAATATCTTCCGCCTCACCGAGTGTTAACCCAGCTATAGGATGTTGCGCTGCACGCAATGCGCAAGGGTAAAGAGAATGGAAAGCTTGGGTCCAAGCCGATTCATCACCTTTCTTAAGCGCTTCCAAGAGTTCGCTTTCGCTTAGCATGGCAGCGAATGATTGAATAAAGGATTTGAGAAGGCAAGCTACTTACAAAAGGTAAATAGATTGCTTGCCTATAAGCTGTTCTCATAGGAAACATTAAAGCAATTCCTTTATGCCAAAATATCGAGCTCTTCTTGCCTGTTTATTCTTTGGAATAACTATTTACCTTAGTGCGACGATTGGCTTTGCAGCATCACCCGAATCTAAAAAAATACATCAAGAAATTGAAGAACTCTATAAAGCTGGAAAATATGAGGAAGCCGTTCACTTTGCAGAGAACGCCGTAACTACAGCTGAAGAAAAATTTAGTAAGGATAGCCCATCCATTGCGGAAAGCCTTAATGAATTAGCTGATCTATATCTACGCTTAAATAATTATTCTAAGGCTGAATTACTCCGCTTGCGCATACTCAAAATTTGTGAAAACGCATTTGGCCCAAATGATCCCAGCGTTGCAGATGCTCTCTATCAATTGGGGTGGTACCATGCCAATCTTGCTAATTATTCGCAGGCAGAAAAATTCTTTCAACGCTGTCTTGAGATTCGTCAGAACAAATTCGGAATGCAAAATGCAATTACTGCAGAAAGTCTTAATAGCCTCGCTGTGCTTTACGAAAATTTGGGTAATTACGACAAAGCCGAGCCCCTCTTCTTGCAAGCAGTGGAAATTCAAAAAAATGTTCTTGGAATGGATCATGCCAAAACAGCAACCACCCTTAATAACCTAGCGACCCTTTACTGGAGCATCAGTGACTATGCTCGGGCAGAACAGAATTTTACTCTTGCATTGAATATCCGTGAACGTGTTCTTGGACCCAATAGCCTTAGTACAGCCAATAGTTTAAATAATTTAGCCTTACTTTATCGTAGCATCGGAGATTTTTTACAGGCGGAAAAATTCTTTTTACGCGCTCTCAATATCCGAGAGCATGAGTTAGGGCAAGAACATTCATTTACCATTACTACTCTTAGCCATTTAGGATTACTCTACATCGATTTAGGTAAGGAATCACAAGCGGAGTCACTTCTCTTACATGCAGTTAAACTTAGAGAAAAGAAGATAGGCTTAGAACATCCCGATACCGCACGCAGCAATTTTCATCTTGCATGCCTTTATGATCGCATGAAGCTTTTTGCAAAAGCTGAACCTCTCCATGAGCGCGCATTGGATATTCGCACTAAAATCCTTGGGAAAAGACATCCCGAAACTGCAGGCAGCCTTAGCTATCTTGCAAGGCATTATCATCTTTCGGGTCAAATCGAAAAAGCTAAACCCCTTTACGAAGAGGCCTTGGAAATACAAAATTCTATACTTGGGTCTTACCACCCAGATACTCTGAAAACTTTAGAAAACCTTAGCTGTCTCTACTTCGATTTAGATAATCATGATCAATCTTTGGAGTACGCTCGGAAAGCTGTAGCATGCCGTGAACGTTTATTGAACAACACTTTTTCTTTTACTTCGGAACGTCAAAGAATCGGATTCCAAAAAACGCTTAATCTCTACAATATGTCGGCCAGTCTTGGAAGCGCGACGGATATTGCCAGTGTTGTTTTCCATACAAAAGGGCTTGTTCTTGATTCGCTCTTAGAAGATCAACTCATCGCACAAGCTTCCAAGGATCAGGAGATTCAAGAATTA
>CAZNSF010000269.1:0-3497 GCA_964575565.1 uncultured Verrucomicrobiota bacterium
AAAGAAATGTTTTTACCGGAAATCCTTTACCACCAGGAAAACCTGCTTCTGATAAAAGCTTCCGCGCCATTTCAAGATCATACCCTAGTCCTTTTGGAGAAAAGTATCCTGCTGAACCAGGCGGTACTAAACTATCGGCAATCGGTTCGCCTGCTCTTGTTATTTTATCAACAAGCCGTTGTTTATTAACTGTCAGTGCAAAGGCTTTTCGGATACGGACATCATTAAAAGGTGCGCGAGTAACATTAAAACGTAAGAAAAGGGTCCCCAAAAATGGGCTTATATGAAAATCCGGCCGTTTTCGAAGTTCACCGAGCAACATAGATGGAACCAAACCCTTATCGAGAATAAGATCTGCAGCGCCCGAATAATAAAGATTATAAGCTGTGTTGGCTTGATCTGTAGCTAAAGCATCTACTGTTTGGAGATTCACATTGGCGTGATCCCAATAATAAGGATTGGCGGCAAGACGAACACGATGATTGATCCGCCAATCTTCCAAAACATAAGCTCCGTTGGAAACCAGATATCCCGGCTTAATCCAATTGTCACCATATCTTGCGATACTCTTTAAATGAACAGGGAAAAGTGTAGGGAAAGCGCATAGATCAAGAAAAAAAGAAGTTGGATGATTTAGACAAACTTCAAGAGTGTAATGATCGATAGCATGAACACCTACTTGAGAAAAATCGGTGAGCTTCCCTGCATTATAAGCTTCCCCATTTTTAATATAATAAAGCTGATAAGCATATTCCGAAGCAGTATCCGGTGAAAGAGTGCGTTTCCACGAACCAACAAAGTCATCGGCAGTAACTGGGTCACTATTACTCCAATAAGCATCTTTACGAAGGTAGAAGACATAGCGTTTGCCATCGGAAGAAATTTCCCAACGTTCTGCCATACCAGGAACGACTTGTGCATGGGCATCGATTACGGTGAGTCCTTCAAAAAGAGCTCGAGCAATGCGCATTTCTGGTTGCCCTGTAATAATTGATGGATCTAGGGACTCAGGTTCAGCGCCATTTAAAAAAGTAAGGTCTGCCTTTTTTTCTTTTGGAGAACAGGAGGTTAAAAAGAGGCACAAAATACAGGCTAAAAGCGATTTGATTTCTTTAAAAAGTTGATTATTACACATATATTTACCGCTGTTTTCATGATGCGTAATACTCCCCTCCTTTATAAGGAGGGGTTCGGGGGAGGTAATCTGTTTATTCGAAAAACCTCCCCTATCCCCTCCTTGGCAAGGAGGGGATAGAAGGCGAAAAAAAGAAGAGGAAAAGACTTGTTGTCTAAAATATTTCATCAGCTAATTTTTTAACCTAAGACTGTAAAAATTGGTAAAGCTTTTCATAAGCAAGAGCTGATTTCTCCCAAGAAAAATCTGCCTGCATTGCGTTTTTACGAAGGAGCTGAAAAACTTTAGGCTTTTGATAGGCTAAAAGAGCCTGGTCGAAAGCGCTGATAAGAGCCTTTGGCTCTGCCTCCTTAAATTTAAAGCCGTAACCGGTAGAAGTTTTTGGATTCCACCTCTCAACGGTATCATCCAAGCCACCGGTAGCACGAACAATGGGAATGGTTCCATACCGCATGGCATAAAGCTGACTTAATCCACATGGCTCATAAAGAGATGGCATTAGTAAAAAATCGCTTCCAGCATAAATCAAGTGAGCTAATTTTTCGTCAAACCCAATTCTAAATGCGACTTGTGTAAAATGCCGACGAACAATTTCTTGAAAAGCTTTTTCGTAAGTCAGTTCGCCACTACCGAGAATAATAAATATCCCGCCGCGTTTTAGTATTTCCGGAAAGGCTGCAAGGAGCAGATCCATTCCTTTTTGCCATGCAAACCGCGAAATAATGCCGAAAATAGGTTTTTTATCTACTCCGCTTAACCCAAATGCTTTCGCTACAGCAGTCTTGCAATGTTTTTTTTGATCTAGTTTGGAAATATTAAATTTTTTTGGGATATATATATCTGTTTGAGGATTCCACATCGAATAATCAACCCCGTTAAGAATGCCGTGGATGATCTTTTGTTTTGATCGAAGCAAGCCATCCAACCCAAATCCATATCGTGGGGTTTGAATTTCTTGGGCATAGCGATGGCTTACCGTAGTTACCGCATCCGCAAAAAGAATTCCGCCTTTCATTAAATTCATGCCGCCATAGAACTCTAATCCATCGATCGAAAAAAACCTTCCATCCAGATTAGTAAGATAAAACTCGTGCGCACTAAATAAGCCTTGATAAGCCAGATTATGAATCGTGAAAACCAAAGGAACTCGCGGCAAATTCTTCTGTTCGTACCCTAAACGCCAATAAAGAGGGACTAGCGCCGCCTGCCAATCGTGTGCATGTAGCACATGAGGTTTCATTCCTAATGCACGAATAGCTCCGACGACTGCTTTATTAAAAAAAATAAATCGCTCGGCGTTATCCTCGTAACCGTGATCCGCAAGACCATAAAGTTGTTTACGGCCAAAATATTCATCCTTACCAATGGCATAGATACTTACCCCGCCTTTCCTTTTAGCAATGCTATAAATGGCATAAGTTACAGATTTCTCCCCCATCATCACCTTTTCTTGTAATAAAAGTTTGGCACGAGAATGGTCCATGCAATGATAAAATGGAATAAACACAGAAACTTCGTGTCCACACTGGCTTAAAGCATAAGGCAACGAACCGAGCACATCGGCTAAGCCGCCTGTCTTGGCAAAGGGCGCCATCTCGCTTGCAACCATGATAATCTTCATTATTAGCAAGAATGAGCCACCGATACGCACAGATGAAACACAGATTCGGCTTTATCCGTGTTTATCCGTGTTTATCTGCGGCTAATATAAACCAGTTATTTTATTGATATAAAATTTGTTTAGATTAACACCCGTGAACCTTGGTGGAAAAGATAACTGCTAGTATTAAATTAATTTTAATCCGCGCAATGTCTTCTGCAACTTCTGCCGATTAGTCGCACTCATCTTACAAAGCGGCAAACGGTATTCTTCCTCAATCCATCCCATCATGGCAAGGGCAGCTTTAACTGGAATTGGACTAGTTTCGATAAAAAGATCTTTGAATAGTGGATAAAGCTTTGCATGCAGTTTCTGTGCTAGAGAGATTTTCCCTTGAAGATAAGCCTTAACCATCTGGGCCACTTGGCGCGGCGCCACGTTGGAGGCTACGCTTATTACCCCTTTGGCGCCAACGGCCATAAAAGGTATCGTTAACGAATCATCACCCGAAAGAATGGTAAAGCTTTCTGGTAATACCATGCGCAGTTGGCTAACCCTTTCCGGTGTGCCGCCTGCTTCTTTAATGGCAACAATATTGCGACAATCCTTTGCGAGACGTCGGCAAGTTTCTACCCCGATCTCTACTGCGCAACGAGATGGCACGCTATAAAGCACAATTGGAAGTTTGGTAGCTTGGGCAATTGCTCTAAAATGCTGATAAAGACCTTCTTGGGTAGGTTTATTATAGTAAGGAGTTACTTG
>CAZNSF010000270.1:0-6785 GCA_964575565.1 uncultured Verrucomicrobiota bacterium
GTTTCTTCAAAATCCTTGGGCAAAGGGGCTTGGCATGTGATTTTTTGCTGATTGATTGGATGGACAAAACTTAATCGCCATGCATGGAGCATTTGGCGCGCAGCAATGCTATCCTTTGATTTTCCATAAATGGAATCTCCAACAATTGAATGTCCGATGGAAGAAAGATGCACACGAATCTGGTGCGTTCGGCCGGTATAGAGGTGACATTCTAAAAGTGTTACTTTTTCTAATCGGCGTTGGATTTTCCAGCTTGTTAAGGCAGATCGTCCATCAGGCGCAATCCCCATCTTGTTTCGATGGACACGGTGGCGTTTAATTGGTCGATCGATCGATCCAGATAACATTCTTGGACTTCCCCAAACCAATGCCAGATAAACTTTTTCTACAGAACGAGATTGGAATAATTCGACTAATTGCCGATGTGCGGCATCTGTTTTTGCCACAACTAAACAACCACTTGTATCTTTATCCAATCGGTGAACAATGCCGGGCCGTTCTACTCCTCCAATCCCACTTAGTTGACCCCGACAATGGTGAAGTAACGCATGGACTAAAGTGCCTGTGGCATGGCCTGCGCCTGGATGTACCACGATCCCTGCTGGTTTATTGAGGACGAGCAGATGCTTATCTTCGAACAGGATATCGAGTGGAATCGATTCCGGTTCCATCGCATTTGGTTTTGGCGCTGGAAATTCAATTTCAATCCGGTCACCAATTTTTACAGGAGATTTCGGAATACATTTTTCGCCGTGTAAATGGACACATTCTTCGCGGATCAGTTGTTGCAGCATCGAACGCGAGCATTCTGGAAATTGTTCATGTAACCAAAGATCGAGACGATGGCAATTTGTTGTAGCGATTAGAGATTGTTTGCTAGCAGCACGGTTCATCAGAAGATCTATTATATTTGTTCCCTATCTCTTTTCTTGGATAATACGTTTCCCTCGTGCTTTAGCTGCACGATAAGAGAGCCGAGCGGATATCAACCATGCTATAAAGAAAAAACCAAGACAAACAATTTGAGCCAAAGTAAAACGTCCAAAAATCTGGTGGGGACCATCTCCTCGGAAAAATTCTACCACAAAGCGGAGTAGGGAACATAAAATGCAATAGGATAAGGCGACCTTTCCAGGATAGTTCGCTATTTTTTCAATGATAAGAAGGGTAATTACAATATCAAGTAGTCCTAAGAATTCATAAAGTTGGGTTGGGTGAACGGATTTCCCTGCCCAATCGGGCGGTGATTCTGGTCGTACCGCCCAGAAATAATTGCATTCTCGGCCATGGCAACATCCATTCATAAAACAACCGAGTCGTCCAAAAGCATGTCCTAGAGCTAACGGTGGCGAAAGAGCATCTGCTAATGCGGCAAAGGCATAATTTTTCCATCGCACCCAAAAATAGAGTGCGAGGGTTGCCATAAAAAGGCCGCCAAAAAAGACTAGTCCACCCTTATGGATCATCAATATTTCAATAGGGCTCTCTGCAAATGAAGGTTGATCTCCAAATCGGACATTCCAATTCCATATTACATAGTAGATGCGGGCGCCTACGATACCGCTTAACAAAAGCAGCAACATTAAATTAGAAGTCTCATTTTCATGAAGTCCAAGGCGCGCCGCCCTTTTTTTAAAAAGCCAATGAGCGCTTAAAAAGCCGATCACAATAAAGAGACAGTACCACCGTAAAGTAATGGGGCCCCAATGGAAAAGAATAGGGTGCATAGGTAGACCTTATCTTTTCGGCATGACTATAGCAATATCATGGTCAATCTGGTAAGAATCTGTTACAAAACGGATATGAGGCAAAAGGATACCCACGAAGTTCAGCGTGCTTACCCGTGCCCTCGATGTGGTGTGGAGGTAAGGTTTAAACACGATCCTATTAGTGGACGCAGATATTGCCCGCATTGTAACTATATTTTGCCATCGCGAGTAGCTCATTTTGAATTACGCCACATGATTGGCACGGGAGGGATGGGAACTGTTTATCTTGGGCATGATATTTCGTTGGAACGTGATGTAGCAGTAAAGATGATGCGCGAGGAATTCAGTAAAAAGCCGCAATTCGTAGAAAGTTTCCTTAGAGAAGCGCGCGCTGCTGCAGCATTGAACCATCCTAATGTAGCGCAAATTTACTCGTTTGGTGAACAAGATTCATCTTATTACCTGGTGATGGAGTTGCTCAGTGGAGGCAGTTTGGATGATCGTCTAGAAAAAGAGCGTCGTTTATCTGAAATCGAAGTTCTTGATATCGGCATCCAAATTGCAAGTGGACTTCGAATTGCCTGTGAACACGGCCTTATTCATCGTGATATTAAGCCTGGCAATATTTTATTTGCACAAGATGGAACAGCAAAGGTAGTAGATTTCGGTTTGGCACAGTTCGAAGATAAGGATAAAAATAGCAAAGAGCATAAAGTCGAGGGTATTTGGGGAACGCCTTATTATCTTGCACCAGAAAAAGTAACGAACGATGTAGAGGATTTTCGTAGTGATATTTATAGTTTGGGCGGTACTCTTTACCATGCTCTTGCAGGTCGAGCGCCTTTTGAAGCGGACACTTCTACCGAGATCGTTCTTAAGCACCTCCATTCGCCAACAGTTTCTTTGCGCGCCTTTGTGCCAGATTGCACACCTCAAACAGCTGAAGTAATCGGTCGCATGTTAAAACGCGACCCTGCAGACCGTCATCAGAGTTACGATGAACTTCTTAATGACTTAGCTTATGCCAAACGTTTTGCTTTGCAGAAAAAGCCTGCAGAGAAAGTTGAAGTCGAGAGCGATTTTTCGATCAGTACCCTTATTTGGACGGTAGCGCTCATTGTGGCATGCGCAGGATTTGCTGTTTGGCTATGGTTCAATCGCGGAAAATTCATAGGCGAAACGGATGTGCCACCACCTGCCAGTGAAAATCCAACGGTATCTAACCATTCTCCTCCCGATGAAAATTCTCCTTCGCCTTCGCCTGGTCAACCTACCCCATCTCCTACACCGCCACCCTCTAATGATACTTTGCAGAGAGAGAAAGATTTACAGAAAGAAAAAGAAATCGAAAAAATACATAATCTCGCTGGCCGCGATTATGAGCATTTAAATCGATCGGTACCTGAATTTGAGAGAATCCAAAAAGAGTTACGCGAAGATCACCCTTTACAGCTATGGCTTAAACTTTCCATTGCTAGAATTAAATGGCTTACGGGATATTATCCTGAAGCTGAAGAAGCTCTTAAAAACCTGATCGGCTCCATGGATTCGGTAGAAAGCCCTATTCCCGAAACACAGTATCCACAGGTATTGGCTTTTGTCCTTAAAGGCAAACTTTCAGGCGAAGACCTAAAAAAGACCATTTCTAATTTACCTGATTGGATGCGTGCATGTGCTCTTTTTGATGCAGGGTCCGCACTGATCCAGCAAAATAAACTTTCTGAAGCCGCTGCAATTTGGAAGGAATACGACCAAATTAAAAATGTAACAACCCATTCGTGGGTATTAGTTTATCAGCCCATGGCGCGTGATTTTATAAGCGAATTCGATTGGCTTAATAAAGTAAAGGAACGTATCGAGGAATTTAAAACTGCTGGAAAATTCGAGGAAATCCAAAAGATATTACAAGATAACCAGCCTCGATGGCATACACCAGCTATTCTTAATAATATCAAAGAGCTTAAGGAAGCAAACGATGTAACTATCCAACGAAAGAAAGAGGATGATGATAAAAGAAAAGTCGAAGAAAAGTCGCGATTAGTAGCTGCAGAAATAAAATTAATGGATGCCGTGCGCGCTCAAAAACCAAATCTTCTTAATGATTATCAATTTAATCAATTAGTTGAAGCGTGGAAAGCGTTGGGATCGCAGATCCATACAGATGAAAATCCTAAAATACTTCAGCGCCAAATTGCCATAGCCCAATGGTTAGCTGATTATAAAACGAATCTTGCCAAAGATATCGCCAAGCTTCCTTATGATAAAGGAAAGTTTATTACTCGGAAAGGCTCTGAAATAGCAGGTAAATTATATCTGATGAAAGATGATAAACTCCTTTTTAAACTAGAAGGTGCGGAAACAGCTTACTCCCTAAAACAGTTGGCACCTTCAACCATTCTTAAGCTGGGAGACTTTTATTTTTTACGCGCTCAAGAGGCCAAAGAACCAGCTTTGGAATTGGCTCGTCGTGCGATTGCGCTGGCAACCTTCGCGCGGGAATATACCCTGCCCTTAAGTGAGATCCAAAAATATCTAAGCTTTGCGGATAAAAGTGGAGCAGATATAAAAGATATTCTTGAAAATCTGGAATTTATTGTACCACCGCCACGGTAAATAAAACGTATTCTGGTTTCTGACTCCTGATGGTTCCTTTTAGGGTTAATACGGCAAGGGGAAACGATCCGTGAGATTACAGACTTTTTTTCGAACTTCAGCAAGCTTCGCTTCGTCTTCAATGCTTACAAGGACTGTTGAAATAAGATTAGCAATTTCTCTCATTTCCTTTTCCTTCATACCTCGAGTAGTCACTGCGGGTGTCCCAAGGCGTATGCCGCTGGCTATGAAAGGTTTTTCTGGATCGTATGGAATGAGATTTTTATTAACCGTAATGCCGGCCTTATCCAAAGCTAATTGGGCTTCTTTGCCAGTTACTTTTTGTGCTCGCAGGTCAGCAAGGAAGAGGTGGTTATCGGTGCCGCCACTGACAATTCGGCAGCCATTACTTTGCAGAGCACTGGCAAGTTCTTGAGCATTTTTAACGATCTGTTGTTGATAAACTTTGAAAGAAGGTTGGAGTGCCTCCAATAAACAAACTGCTTTTGCAGCAATCACATGCATTAAAGGACCGCCTTGAATCCCCGGTAAAACCATCGCATCGATATCTTTTGCAAATCGTTCTCGGCATAAAATCAAACCACCTCTTGGCCCGCGCAATGTTTTATGAGTGGTGGTTGTTACAAAATCAGCATGTGGTACTGGGCTAGGATGAATCCCTGCAGCTACAAGGCCCGCAATATGGGCGATATCTACAAAAAGGAGAGCATTTACCGAATCAGCGATCTCGCGCATTTTTTTAAAGTCGATAATTCTCGAATAGGCGCTTGCACCCACCGTAATGAGCTTTGGCTTATGTTCTTTGGCTAATTTTGCTGCCATCTCGTAATCAATAAGTTCATATTCTTTTCGTACTCCGTAATGAACGACTTTATAAAATTGTCCTGAAAAGTTTCGGCTAAATCCATGGGTAAGATGGCCGCCATGGGCCAGCTCCATGGTTAAAATTTTATCACCGGGTTTAAGCACACTAAAATACACAGCCATATTTGCTTGGCTGCCAGAATGCGGTTGCACATTTGCATGTTCCGCGCCAAAGACACGCTTGGCTCGTTCAATAGCAAGAGATTCGGCTACATCTACAAACTCGCATCCTCCATAATACCTTTTGCCAGGGTAACCTTCTGCATATTTATTAGTGAGCACACTTCCTTGTGCTTCGAGCACGGCAGGACTTGTAAAATTTTCGCTTGCGATCAGTTCGATATTTTCCTGCTGGCGGCGTTTTTCGTTCTCGATGGCCTCAAAGGTTTCGGGATCAACTTTTGCGAGAGCACCACTCGAGGTTTGCCGTAATGATGTTCCGAGATCATGTTCGGCAGAGATATCATCTATTTTTTGGACTCGACGCTCATGCCGACCCCCTTCGAAGCTAGCATTCAACCAAGTTTCTAAAATTTTAGTTGCTTCTTCAGGTTTAGTTTCCGAGGCCGATAAGCAAAGCACATTAGCATTATTATGTTGGCGGCTTAGTCTGGCTAATTCTTGGTTATGTACCAACGCAGCACGCGCGCCTGGTATACGATTGGCTGCCATACTCATCCCAAGACCGCTTTTACAGATAAGTATGCCAAGGTCAGCATGGCATTCTGCTACTTTTCGTGCTACCGCTTGGCTATAATCCGGATAATCCACAGATTCTTCTTTGCTAAACGTTCCGAGGTCGCTCAATGAATATTCTTTTTGCTGAAGGTAAGTCTTCAGCACATTTTTAAGCTCCACACCACCGTGATCAGCGGCGATCACGATGCGGGGCTTTTTAAGAGTAGGTGGATGATGAGATTCAGAGGTTATTTTATTTTGCATAAATTTGAGTACACTAGGCAAAGCAGATTGGATAGCATCACGGCAATCTAAATAAGTAAAGTAAGATTGGCCGATTGGATCAGGAATTTCACGTTCAAAATCAGAAAGACCTACCTCAAATTCTCGTAAGAGGAAAGTTTTTGATCTTGCGGAAGGATAGAGGGCAACAAGGGAACGTTGATGGCTGTAGGTCATTACAAAAATAGCATCTGCTTGGTGGACAAGTTCAGGAGTTACAGGTTGGGATCGAATCCCGGAAATATCTATCCCAAGCTCACGTAGGGCTCGTATAGCATGTTCACTGGGAGACTGGCCGTAGCCGGCGCTTAAGCCGGCTGACATCACATGAAATTCCTGGGTTTTTCTCAAAAGATGGCGCATTAACCCTTCTGCCATTGGGCTACGACAAATATTGCCGGTACAAACAAAAAGGATAGTTTTCACAAAGGACTTCGACTTTTAGACCAAAATGGATGATAGATCAACCCGGATGGAAAATATTTTCTATAACTAAGCACTCGCATACTTTTGATCCATAAGGCATGCTTCACGGAAATGGCTGTTTCAAGGAATCAACCCAATTATAGATACCAATTTGCAAGTGATAATACCTCCGGGATATGCCCAGAGGTGATGCGCACTTTAGAAAAGGCCAAC
>CAZNSF010000271.1:0-7932 GCA_964575565.1 uncultured Verrucomicrobiota bacterium
ACCGGCATTTACATTTTTGCGGCAGCAATACTTCTTTCGATGATTACATCTTTAATAGTTGAACGTATCGCATTAAGATCAAGCAGTGAAAATAAACTAAAAGTACAATCCTAACTTCATAAAATAGCTACAGAATTATATTTGACTCACCTAACAAAAAGAATATGGTGAAATGAAGCCCGAATTATGGAAAGCACTGTATCATTAGAAACTTTCGAAGCGCGTGTAAAAGCTGGAGAGAAAGTCGAGCCGAAGGATTGGATGCCAGATCGATATCGTCAACAATTGATTCGCATGATCTCCCAACATGCGCACTCCGAAATTGTGGGAATGCTTCCAGAAGGCAATTGGATTACCCGTGCGCCAAACCTACGAAGAAAGATAACTCTTCTTGCTAAAGTTCAAGATGAAGCGGGTCATGGGCTTTATCTTTATAGCGCTGCAGAAAGTCTTGGAATTAGCCGCAAGGAAATGGTCGATCAATTCCTTACTGGCAAAGCAAAATATTCAAGCATTTTCAACTATCCAACTCTTAGCTGGGCAGATATGGGGATGATCGGATGGCTTGTGGATGGTGCTGCGATTGTTAACCAGACCATGCTTGCCAAAGCTTCTTACGGCCCTTACGCAAGAGCTAATTTAAGAATATGTAAGGAAGAAAATTTTCATAAAAAACAAGGGTATGAAATCGTAGTGACCCTTGCTACGGGAACGCCTGAACAAAAGAAAATGGTTCAAGATTCCTTAAACCGTTGGTGGTGGCCGTCGCTGATGATGTTTGGGCCAACAGATAGCAATTCGCCCAATAGCGCAGAATTGATGCGTTGGCAGGTAAAAACAAAAAGCAACGATGAATTACGACAGCGCTTTATTGATTCCACTGTTCCACAAGCGCATCTCTTGGGATTAACAATTCCTGATCCAGATTTAAAATATAACGAAGCAACAAGCCACTGGGAAATCGGCCCTATTTATTGGGACGAATTTTTTGCAGTTATTAATGGCAACGGCCCATGCAATCGCGATCGTATGGCGACACGAAAGAAAGCCCATCAAGATGGCGAATGGGTAAGGCTTGCTGCGGAAGCTTACGCTGCAAAGAAAAAAACGAAAACTGGGAGTACTTAATCAAAAAGTTCGCGGATATCGTCAAACACATTCTTAAGGGTGGTTTTAAGGATGCTGCCAATGTTTTTTGATACAGTCTTTTGAATAATAACCTGAATAACCTTAGAGAACTCTTTGCTGGTTATAATATTTTTGAAGGTTTGATCTTCAATTTGGCATTGGCAAACAATGGGCTCTCGTTTTGGTTTTTTTTCGTTGATATATTGCGCTTCCCTTATAGAAAGAATAAGCGAATCGATCTTAAGTTTGCCAGAATCTAAGCGATGTTTAACAAACCCTTCGAGGGCATCCAAATTTTCAGCACCACTCACAGCCCGGATACGATAGATCTCTACTAAATTTAATTTAAGACGTACTATGTGGAGCTGGCCTTTTAGCAACTTTAAAAGAGAATAGTGACATTCCATATTTTGGATCAACATAGCTCGACGATGCTGATAGGCCGGAGGGTTAAGAATCTCTATTTCAGCAATATCTACTTGCAGTTTAAAAAGATGAAGATGAAGTCCACGAATGTGGGTTTGAAATCCAGTTTGGCTTTCGAGATAACAAGTAACGACATAGCTGGCTATGGAGTGACGAAATCCTATTCCAAGAGCAAGGAGAGTAGCTACACCTCCCCAAACAACCCATTTAGAGAATTTAGAACGTAGAAAAGTCATTTACGAAAGAATTCCTGATGACCCGGATAATATAAGACCCCGGATCTACTAGTCCAAGTTAAAAGAAGTTTTGTCTGGCAAATAACTTAAAATTAGGAAATAAATCTAACCTTCAGAGTAAAAATAAATGAGCGAAAATAATCAGGATAATCAGTGGCCAAGTTGGGAGGTTTTTGTGCAACCCGAACTTGGCGCACCCCACGAACATGTGGGTAATGTTCACGCGCCAGATGCCGAGATGGCATTACAGAACGCACGCGACACTTACTCCAGACGGGGAAATGTTAAAAGTATTTGGGTTGTTCAAACACAATTTATTGCTGCAACCACACCATCAGATGCAGGCCCTTTTTTTGATCCAGGCGATGATAAGATTTATCGTCATCAACAATTTTATAAAATTCCAAAGGGTGTTAAGAATATATAAACTTAAAAACCATTAGCCCGCTAAATACACGAAAATAAAAATTGTAACAAGATTGCTTCGAGACAAAAGTCTCTCGCAATGATGTTCTAACAAATCATTGTCATTGAGCGAAGCGAAGCAATCTCTCTTAGCTCTATAAATCCATGTTTTCCAGTAAGTTTTATGCCTCAAGACACTAACGAAGCCCTATTCGAGTACTTACTGCGACTAGGAGATGATCGCTTAGTATTGGGTCATCGTTTGTCTGAATGGTGCGGGCATGGCCCCATCCTCGAAGAAGATATTGCTCTTGCGAATATCGGTCTTGATTGCCTTGGTCACGCCACCAACCTCCTACATCTTGCAGGCGAAATCGAAGGCAAAGGCCGAAGCGAAGATGACCTCGCTTATTTTCGCGAAGCAACAGAATTCCGAAATCTGATGCTTGTGGAACAACCCAAAGGCGACTTCGCCTTTACCATGGTTCGACAATTTTTATTCGATGCCTACAGCTATCTTCTTTATGAAGAACTCCAAAAAAGTAAACACCAAGAACTTGCCGGAATTGCGGCTAAAGCATTCAAGGAAATCTGTTATCACCTTCGGCATAGCCGCCAATGGATGCTTCGATTAGGCGATGGAACCGAAGAAAGCCATAAGCGAGCTGAAATAGCGCTTGAAGATATTTGGATATACACTGGCGAACTTTTTACTATGGATGAAATCGATCATGCTCTTGTTAAAGAAGGGATCTCTCCTCATTTAGAGTCTCTAAAGCCAAAATGGCAAAAACAAGTTCAAGAAGTTTTAAGCGAAGCCACTCTTAAAATACCGTCCGACCAAGACTATATGGCAACGGGTAGTCGTAAAGGCAAACATACTGAATATCTTGGGCACATGCTTGCTGAAATGCAAATTTTGGCCCGTTCTTTTTCTGGGTCCGGCGCAAAGTGGTGATAAAAAAGCGATGAGCAATGAGCTATAAGCTTTTAGCAATACTCCAAATATGGTATACTAAGCTAGATAAGCAAATTTTCGCTAACTATAAGCCAAATGCTAAATACCAAACACCCTTCTCACCCTCCTGGATTAACTATTTCGAAAGAAAAAATTTTTGAGGTCCTTGCCGAAATCAAAGATCCAGAGGTCCCTGTTCTTGATATCGTGGAATTAGGGATTGTGCGTGATGTTGCTTTCGAAAAAGAGACTTTGCGGGTCGATATCACTCCCACTTATTCAGGTTGTCCGGCCATGCAGGCGATTGAAGATGAAATCATTTCAACTCTCCATGCTAAAGGATTCGAGAACGTTGTTGTTAAAAAGGTTTTCTCACCAATCTGGACTACTGACTGGCTTAGCGAAGATGCCAAGAAGAAATTAAAAGAATATGGCATTGCGCCGCCCGAAAAAACATCCGAAGAAAATCCTTTGGCGACGGACAATAATACCAAAACTACTCGTTGCCCATTCTGTAATTCTATCGATACTGAATTGAAGAGTCAGTTTGGCTCTACCGCATGTAAAGCGCTTTACTACTGCAATGCATGTTCTCAACCCTTCGAACACTTTAAATGTATTTAGCTAACCTCCCCTACCTCTCCTTACCAAGGAGGGGGATTTTTTATGGTTTTAAAACAAATTAGAACAGCAGTTGAAGTTTATTCTCACCTGCCACGTTATCGGAAAATTTTCCATATTTTCTTTAAATACGGTTTTGCAGATCTACTTAAACTTGTTCACCTCCAAAAAATCTTGGAAATTACGGATAGCCATCAACTAGATCACCAAGAGGATATTCACAAAAAATCGCCTGCAGAACGCTTTCGAATGGCGCTCGAAGAATTAGGCCCTACCTTTGTAAAATTCGGCCAAATCTTAAGCGCGCGCCGTGATCTAATCAGCGAAACTTTAGGCGAACAACTTCACCGTCTTCAAAAGCAGGTAAAACCTTTCCCTGGAACAGAAGCCAAAAAAATTATTGAGCAAGAATTAAATTGTTCTATCGACGAAATTTTTAAAGAGTTCGAAGAAAAGCCTGTTGCCTCCGCATCAATGGCACAGGTTCACCGTGCCGTAATGCATGGAGGCGATGTTGTTGCAGTAAAAGTGCAAAGACCAGATATCGCAAAAGTTATTGAAGTAGACCTGGCTATCCTAATGGATATCGCAAGACTTCTTGATAAGCATGTCGAAGAAATTGCTGTGCTTAATCCCATTGGTATTGTTCGTGAATTCGCAAATACGATCCGAGTAGAACAAGATTTTACCCATGAAGCCAGAAACATGGATCGCTTTGCTAAACAATTTCGCGGGAATCGTTCTATTCGTGTTCCACATGTTTACCGCGATCTCTCCACAGAGCGGGTTCTTACTATGGAATTTCTTGTAGGCGATGAGGTTGAGAAGTTGGAGGAATTACGCGCCCATAAGATTGATCCCGTAAAACTTTCAGAAAGAATGTCGGCGCTTATTTTTCAGCAAATGTTTCAGCACGGATTTTTCCATGCTGATCCACATTCTGGAAATGTGACTATCTTACTAGGCGGGACCCTTGTCCTTTACGATTATGGAATGATGGGAACCTTGACTCCTATTTTTCGGGAAAATATTGCCAGCATGATCCACGGCTTAGCCGAAAAAGATCAGAGACTGGTCACGCGCTCGCTTTTAGGAATGTCCGAAGAAGGTTTCCCAGGTGATATTTCCAAATTAGAAGGCGATGTGGATGTTTTTACAAAACAGCATCTAGATCGACCCTTAAAAGATTTAAAACTCGGGTTTGTTCTTAATCGCCTTTTGGATTTGTTGATGGAACACAAACTTCGAATGAAATCGGACTTTTACTTGGGGATCAAAGCTCTCACACAAGTAGAAGCGATTGGCAAGACTCTTAATCCGAGCCTAAACTTTGTCCGCTTTGGGGAGCCTTATGCAATCCAAGTAATTGAGGAAAAATACGATGTTCGAAGAGTTTTTAAAAATATCTATCAGCTTTTCTTTGAGTCTTTAGATTTTTTAAGAGATCTTCCCCTTGATGCTAGAAATTTATATCAAAAAATTAAAAGCGGCCGATTCACGATCCCCATCGAACATCGCATTAATCCGGAAGGCTTCGAACCTCTTCGAAATACTCTGAACCATATTGCCAACCGTTTGACAAACGCTATCGTTACCTCCTCGGTTCTTATTTGTTCAGCCATTCTCATTCTTGCTGGCCTTCCGCCCAAATGGCATGAGGTCCCAATTGCAGGTATTCTCGGCTTAATTCTCGGCGGTATAATGGGATTCCGTCTTTTCTTATCAATTTGGAAGCGTGGCGGGTTTTAAAGCTTCTTTAATCCTTTACGAATCAGTTCTGACCCTTGCGCGATACCGCTATTGAGGCGTTTGACGGCGATATCTACCCATGTGGAAGCTTTTCTCTTTAAAACTTTTTTGCTTTTAATGCCTTCTTTGGATGCCACAACAACACCTTCTTTAAGTAAAGCCGCTGCTTGATCAATCAGTTTTAATGCCGACTTTGATAAAGCACTTGAGGTTTTATATGTTTTTTTTGCAGAAGTTTTTTTAGATTTTTTGTGAGCTGTATTTTTAGCCATAATAATCTCCTTGTTCTCGCAAATCTATCGCTCGAATGAATAGGAAACAATCAAAATCTGTAAAATTAATACAGAGAAAATAATGAGCATCTCTCCCTAACTTCATCTTTATCCCTTTATAAATTTACGGGAAACGAATTTGATAAACACCAAAAATGAGCAAAAGAACGCTCCAATAAATTACAAAATAGTTAAAAGCAAACCCTGCCATACAAACATGAAGTCTACTGTGTTATTTTAAAAAGATAAGCTGATGAATGTATCGTACCTGCTATTCCATGTAGTTTTAGTATTGACCAACTGCTATATGTAGTGTTGTTTAATCGTTTTGGATGCAATGCCCTAAATGCCATTCTTCACGAGATCAAGTAATTGATTCACGAATGATTCAAGAAGGGGCGGTTATTCGTAGACGACGAAAATGCTTAAAATGCCACTATCGCTTCACAACCTATGAAGAAGTTTTTAAAAATGATCTCCACGTGATTAAAAAAGATGGCCGTCACGAAAAATTTCAAAAACAAAAGATCCGCGCTGGTCTTGAAAAAGCTTGCGAGAAGCGACCTGTCAGCATGGAACAGATCGACCGCATGGTAAATACCATCACCGACGAAATTGAAAGCGAATTTGAACGAGAAGTGCCTGCTAAAATTTTAGGCGAAAAAGTAATGAAACATTTACAACAAGAAGACGAGGTAGCCTATGTGCGGTATGCATCTGTTTACCGCCAGTTTCGTGATATCGGTGAATTCGTTAAAGAAATTCAAACTCTATCGAAAAACAATAAATGATCCAGCTCCACCACGATGCAATTGTTGTATGCCATCCGGACGGCCGCATTGAGCCAATAGCAATCCAAGATTTAGTTGAGTGCCTCGGAGTAGATACAAAGGCAAAAGCCTTGCTGCTCGAGCCAGATTTACTGCGGCAAATCGTTGAAAGTGTGGTCCGTTATTTTCGCAATGATTTGCAGCGCGATACGGTCTCGTTTCCAGAGTTTATGGTGCTAGCAAGAAATCTTGTAAAAAACTTTTTTGAAGAAGTAGTAAAAAGCAACCAAGACCCATTACAACTTGATCTATTTGAAACCGCTCGCAGCTGTGGCGCTGCTTTTGAACTAGAATTTTATTTAGAAATTAAACGCTTCCTAAAAAGAAAGACCCATTCCTCACAATCAAACACTATTCACCCATTAAATCAAAAACAGGGCGGATTACCAAAAAATAGTCTTCCTCTTCGAATTACTGGCTTACGGCAATGCGCAAAGTTTCTTGCTGGCCGTCGGAGGTGGTGTAAGAGCTCTTCCGAAATGCAAAATGAGATTGTCCAATATATTCGCCAAGAAGTAATGCGCACAGGTACGTCGAATATGTTCTTAACAATTTTATCTTAAGAAGAAAATTTGCAAAAACAGAGAAATCGAAGAGATATACTTGCAGCTTGTAGCTTATTGCTCTCTTAAAATTAAATCGTTGTACCTGCTGGGATAATGGTATTTTTGGGGACCACGACAATTCCATCGCGCACACAATAGAGAGGATGATCTACTTTTTCTGGTTTGCCATCTGGTGTAATCACACATTTTTCCCCAATTTGCACATTCTTGTCAATAATGGCGCGTCGAATGGTACAGCCAGCACCGATGCCTAGATGAGGTAGTCCTCGCGCCTCGTTTTCATCACGGAGCTGGTCATCTTCGTAAAAATCATTACCCATAATCACACAATCTTGCAATTGGCAACCAGATTGAATAATAGAACGTATGCCTACTAAAACACGCTGCATCTTTACTCCACAACCAATCTTGGAACCTTCCGCAATCACCACCTCCAATAATTCACCACTATTAATTTGAGAGGCAGGCAGATATCGGGTCTTCGTGTAAATAGGCGCTTTGTAATCAAAAAAATCGAATTGTGGGTGTGGCTTTACAATATCAAGATTCGCATCAAAAAAAGAACCGATGCTGCCGATATCCTCCCAATAGCCTTGGTAAACATAACCGAATACACGATGGGTTTGAATTGCTGAAGGGATAATATCTTTTCCAAAATCTGCTTTTTCGTTATTCAATACTTCGACCAATGTTTTACAATTAAAAATATAACTCCCCATCGAAGCAAGGTAATGATCTTCC
>CAZNSF010000272.1:0-3451 GCA_964575565.1 uncultured Verrucomicrobiota bacterium
GAGGCGGGCGTGAATTTCGAAGGGCCTGCGCCGCGACCTCTCGAACGCTATAAAATATCGTTGACGGATGATGGGCAAATTTTAGTGGATAAAAGTCAGAAATTTCAAAAAGAGTTAGATCAATGGGAAAATCCCGAGAGTTTTATCGTGGTGAGTTAAAAATATGAATAAAAAGCTTATCACCACATCCTATTTTAAACCCCACCTTACTAAGGCTGATCATTACGCACATCTTTTATATACTCCCCTCCTTTCTAAGGAGGGGTTGGGGGAGGTAAGCCATGCTAAAGGGACAACCTCCTCTAACTCCTCCTTATCAAGGAGGAGAAATTCCATTATCAAAGCAATGGCTGAATTGTGTATAATGATTAGTACTAAGTGGAGGATGGAAGGGATCCTCTGACAATTATTCGCTTACCATTTAACATACATTCTCCTCTATGCTTTTTGATAAAATTAAACAAAACGTTCTAGAATCGCAGGTTAAAAAATCGATTTTCAGAGTAGGTATTCCAAACACAGACCGGAAACGGGTGCTCATCATGTTGGGTAACGTATTCCTCCACTTGCACCCAACCAAGGTTCGAACAAGCGGCGTAAAATTACGATATACGTGGTGCGCCGGTGGTTTGAGTTTTTTCCTTTTCTTGGTTCTTACACTGACTGGTGTGCTCCTGATGTTTTATTATCGGCCGACGGTAGAATACGCTTACACCGATATGGTAGATCTCCGTGAACAAGTACCTTTTGGGATTATGCGAGAAATGCACCGGTGGAGCGCACATGCCATGGTGATTATGGTAATGCTCCACATGTTCCGAGTGTTTATGACTGGCAGCTACAAACCGCCGCGCGAATTTAATTGGGTGATCGGTGTGATTCTTTTGATTCTTACTTTTCTACTTTCATTCACCGGTTACCTTTTGCCGTGGGATCAATTAGCTATTTGGGCAATTACCGTAGGCTCCAACATGGCGAATGCAACTCCTCTCCTAGGTGCGGGCGGTCCTGGCTCAACCTTTTTACAGTTAGGTGGTGTGCCTCTGATTCATCCTGGTGATGATGCGCGCTTTCTATTAATTGGTGCCAAGGAACTTGGCGGTATTACCTTAAACCGTTTTTATGTGCTCCACTGTATTTTCATTCCGTTGGTAGCGGTGGTCTTTATGGCCGTTCATTTTTGGAGGATTCGCAAAGACGGCGGCATTTCTGGCCCCATGTAATTTAAAGTAACTACTCGCTTTGAAAAAGATTTCCATAGAGTGCTCGAAGAAAATCCAGTTTTCCTCTGTGATCTCTGCGAGATAAACTTCTCTTATGCTGGATACCTTTAAACATTTAATTAATTATTTTAGCGCGCCGCAATGGTCGTTTTCGATTTTTGCTTTCTGTTTTATCTGGGCGCTCTTTCAGAAAAAAGTTTGGACCAAGCAGGGCACCATCCTTGCAATGCTCGTAATCTCGGTAGGACTTTGGCTTGCGCTTCAAGATCATAATTTTCGGGTGACTTTGCTTAAACCTGATAATGCCCCTATCTTTTTATTGATCTATCTATTTGGTTTCTTCCTGTGGGTGGCAATGACGCAAGCGTATAATAACGATCGCCGGATGGAGCAAAAACTGCCGCCCGCAGAAAAAGAGACCAGCGATCAAAAGACATGGGTTTGGCCAGACCTCGTTTATATTGAGTTCCTTTGCATGATTCTATGTACCGTGCTTTTGGTAGTTTGGTCTTTAGAAGTGCGTGCTCCATTGGAGGAACCAGCAAATCCTGCAAACACGCCGAATCCATCCAAAGCACCTTGGTACTTTTTAGGGTTACAAGAGTTGTTAGTTTATTTTGATCCTTGGTTTGCAGGTGTTGTTTTGCCTAGTATTATTGTTCTCGGGCTAATGGCGATTCCGTATATCGATGTAAATCCAAAAGGGAGTGGTTACTTTTGCTTTAAAGACCGGCGCTTGGCGATTGTCACCTTTTTAGTTGGTTTTATTGTAATGTGGGATTTTTTAATTCCTATTGGCACGATCCTTCGTGGACCGGGTTGGTATTTCTTTGGACCTTTCGAAGAATGGAGTTCCCATAAAGTCGTGGCCCTTACCAATGTGAATCTTTCCGAATATGTTTGGGTAAAGTGGTTTTATCCTATTGGTAAAAAACTGGGGATTGATTGCCTTAGCCAAGGGTTGCCGGAAACCACAAGTTATCTGGCTTTTGACCGAGCAGGTTTTGCTAACTTATGGCACGTAGTTAAAAAAGAGTTCCTGGGTATTCTTCTTTTAATGTTTTGGTTTCTTTATCTTCCGGGGCGTTTAATACAAGGATCCAAAGGAAGTTGGTATGAGAGAATAGGATTTGGTCGTTTTAAATTGGCAAATCTTTTTTCTGCCACCAAAAACTTATATGAAAAGCTTGGGTTTGTGCGTTATTCGATCGCTATTCTTTTATTCTTAACGATGGCAATTGTGCCTATGAAAATGTACCTCCGCTGGATTGTGAATCTTAAATATATTGTCGACACACCGTGGATTAAGTTTTGATCGGCCTAACTTTCAACCTATTCCCTGACCCCTTTCTCTCATGCGTAATATCCCGGAAACTGTCCACGAATATAATATCCCGCGCTTAAACATTTGGTTTCTGATTAGTTCGATTTTGTTAGTTCTTTGTGTGGTTTGGATATTGAAAGATGACTACCAACGAGAGTGGAAACCGTATCAGCGGCAGGCCAAGGTGTTCGAGCTACAAGAAAAACAGCAATCACTTGTCATCGCCCAAAGAAAAATGGAAGAGGCTGGTTTTGCCAATACCACCAACCAATTGGCGAAGGCAGAAAGTGCCCTTAAAGATAGAGCGGCTGAAGAAACGGCTGCTAAAAATAAGTTGGCACGAGTAAAAGCTACTCTCGAAATTAAAAAGATTGAATACAATACAGCAAAGGCTCTTCTAGACCAGCGTAAAAGTGAGTACGATAAAACGGTGGAACTCCATGAAGGCGAGAAGGCCATCGAAAAGAAACGGCAGCTTCTTCGTGATCAAGAAGCGGCAGTTGTAAAATTGGATGTAGATGTACAAGGTTTTGAGGGAGAAAAACTTACTATCCAAGAGAAGCTTGCAAAACTTACTGCTGATAAAGATAAATATAAAAAGGAAGCACAGAAACTTACCAGCGATAAAGCCTTGATTGAAAAAAGGCTGAAGGAACTTAATAACCCATGGCTGCCGCGACTTTTAGATCAACCGCTCATTGAATTTGCGGTGCCCACCATTAAGGTCAAACAAATCATTGCTGAAGATCAAACCTACAGTCTTAACTTTACGGATGTCCCACGGATTGATCGTTGTATCACTTGCCACACCTTTAGCGATAAAAAGGATGTTGATAAAAAAGATATGGCTAATGAAACACGTGAAGCCTTTCTTTTTTCTAATTTACCCCAGCCCTGGAAATCT
>CAZNSF010000273.1:0-5563 GCA_964575565.1 uncultured Verrucomicrobiota bacterium
GAAACTCGACTCTTAGTTCTTTATAAAATCCATAAGCAAATTGGGCCGTTCTTTCTTTAATCTCCACTTCTGGCACTAGTTTGAGCGAAGGCGATGTGATAATCAGATCGATATCCTCTGTATTACGGCCGGAAACATGCTGTAAAAGAGCTAAGCCGCCTACCAAAACATAATCGATCCGGCGTTCCTTTAAGAGATTTAAAAACTCGGATACGTATTCTTGGAAATTATGAGGAATGCTGCTCATTTGCCTCCAGCGCGCGGTGTTAAAGGTATTGGCACATTGAATAGTACGGCCTATTTGGATGATGGGTTTAACCATGTTTATCAAAGAGTTAAGAACTTTTCGAGAATCATTTTAGAGTAACAGTTATTCAGATGTCCTATCCTATAAAACTTCCCCTTGCAGGATGCAAGGGGCTACCATTTCAGAACTTGGTAGCCCGTCACATCTCGTGGCGGGTTTCATAAAGTTTAAATGCAAAATTCGGTTCGAACTTTCTCAAAGCTATTCTATCCTATTGCCTCCTTTTTGCAATGAACTCTTTGAGCTTTAAAACCGTTTCTAAACTGTTATAAACATTTTGAGGTAAACATGATCCCCGCTATCTCCCCCTTGCTAAGGGGGAGAATAAGAGGAGGTAAAACTGCAGATATAATACAAAAATTAAACGGAGGTAAATCTTTATGGCTACTGAAAACTTAAAACAAGAATCAGTAAAAGAGTTCGAAGCAAAGATTTTGTTAGCAAAGATGGCTAGACGAAACAAACTTTTATCTATTACTAGGAGAGGGCGTACAACACCTCATTGGGCAATAGGCAATATTTATTGGACAGCATTTAATGTTCACTGGGCAGCATTTTGCATTCCAGTTGTATTTTTGGTCGGGCAGCTCTGTTCGATTGGATGGAGAGAACTGGTCGGCGGTCAGTTCTTCTACTGGTACCTTTGTCTAATAGTTCTATTATATCAGAATGTACAAACCAATCAAAGACTTGATGCCCTCCTTGAATTACTCGAAGAAGAGAAGTTGCTAAAAGTGAATGTGGACAAATCCCAAAACGATTGACCTATTGCCAAAAATAAAAAGTTAGTAATGAAATCACGACTCATTTGTCTTAAACACCGAAACAAACGAGCTTTGGTTTATCCAGAGCAGGCGTTCCAGATATATAGTTTTGAACAAGATTTTGGGAAGCGCGGAGTGGCTTCCATCCTTTATTCACCGAAAACATTTACGGAACCGGAAGATCGTCGCTACGGAAACCCTATCCTTTTCCCTTCTCCAAGCCGATGTTATAGCAAATATGGAGCCACTACATGGGTATGGAAAGAACGATGCCTCACCATGCCCATCCATGGATTTGCTAGAGATTTCTATTGGAAAATCCTTGAAGTGCGATCCAATCGCATCACTGGAGAACTTTCTTCGACTGGTACAACCAAGCTTTTATATCCTTTCGATTTTCGGTTGCAATTAACTTACGAACTCAATGACCGCGGACTTGTTCTCGATGCCAAACTCAAGAATAGCGGCGAAGAAGCTTTTCCTTATGCTCTAGGGTTTCACCCCTATATTCGCACCCCTCTGGGTCGAAAAGGGAAGTTAGCTGATTGTTTTGCAATCCTTCCTGATGGCATGCAGGTGCGTTCAGAAGATAATTGGAAATCTTACGAGAAAAAAACTTCTATTGCTCGACGAATCCCAGCTAATGCAGACCTAAATATGACCATTATGCTTACTGAAACCAAAGCTCGTTATCTGGAACTTGAGGATCAGGCCAATCGGTTGGTTGCCAGGGTTTCTGTGGAAGGCAGCAAAGAAGATTTTCCGCTTTGGGCTATTTGGAGCGCATCACCGGAAGCGCCCTATATTTGCCTTGAGCCATGGACCGATATGCCCAATGCCCTCAACCGCACCGGCACACGTTCCTGTCCTCCAGGCCAAACCCACCATTACCAAATGGTTTTATCGGTTAGGCCGATTGCTTAATACTCATTCAAATAGCGCGAGCCATTCTGGGCGATGATGTAAATAGCAGCTTTTGATCGCTTGTTGGCCATTGTATGGGATTGCTTTAACCATTTCGATATTTGGTGTTCCTCTACGAATCCAAATCTCGGCGAGTGCCTCACTGACATAAGAAGCAAGCTCGGACTCTGGCACTTTTGCCAAGCGAATGAGGGCTGTTTCCAATTCAGGAGTATCGAATTCTGATGCAACAAGCGCTGCAACAATTCGATCGTTTATTGGCTGAGATACGTCCAACAGTATTTCGGTGGCTTGCTCAACGGTAATTGTTTTATTCATCCAAGAAAACCTATTTCATTAGTTTGGCTGCAACACTTTATCTTTAGCTTCTTCCAAAAACTGAATAGCTTGTTTTTTAGAAACGGATGGAAAATCACTTAAAAATTCTTCGATAGAATAGTTTCCCTCGAGATAATCGATCAAATTTTGCACAGGCACCCGAGTGCCCCTAAAAACAGGGGTTCCACCTAAAATCTCTGGATTATAACTGATTACTGATTGTGTCATATAACCAACCCTTGCACAGGATCCCCAAAAAATCAATGCTGCACTTTACTCGCCTTCGCCAGAAAGCCCCGCTCGGGAGGGCGGGGATGAATGGCGATGGACGAGCCTCGCCGACGTGTCCGCCGAAGCTTTACGCGAAGGCGGAAGTTCGCATTGCGAACGAAGGTGGGCTAGGCTTCAGCATAATGATACGAATGCTTTCTCTTTTATGAGAAGCCTTCGGCTTACCTCAATCAGTAAAGCCGGTGGGCAAGCACGGAGTATTTCACTAGGCAAAGGGCTTTTTCTCCAGATTTTTCTGCATCTTCGTGGCCTCTCTATTTTTAGAGTCCTTTTCGCGTATTTAGCGGGCTAATCGTTCTTTTGGATGGAACACAAATATTTAAAGGTAACACTTGACACATAATATGTGCGCACGTATTATGTTTATATGAAAACAGTTACATTGTCGCTTGATGAAGATCTATTGCGAGAAAGTCGAGAATATGCAGCCAAGCATCGAACAACTCTCAATAGCCTTATCCGCGCCATCTTAAAACAAACAGTTTCTCGTTCTCAAACGAATGATTGGCTCAAAGAGTTATTCCGAGAAATGGACCAACATCCGGGCTCTTCAAGAGGCCTTAAATGGAATCGCAAAGATCTTTATGACCTCTAAAGTCTTTATTGATACAAATATTCTCATTTATACAGAGGATACTTTCAATAAAGCCAAACAAACCAAGGCACGCGAGTGTATCCGAGAGATTGTCGATCATGGTAGAGGTGTTATTTCTACCCAAGTTTTGCAAGAATACTATGTGGCTGCTATCCGAAAATTAAATATTACGCCTTTGCATGCCAAGAAACAGATCATTGCATGGAAGAACCTAGAGGTGGTTACCATTACTGCGGATTTCATTGAGAAAGCAATCGACATAAGCATTTTGGACCAAATTTCTTTTTGGGATGCCCTTATTGTTGTTGCGGCGCTAGAAGCTCGTTGCCCAATTTTATGGACCGAAGATCTTAATCCAGGACAAATTATCCACGGTCTAAAAATTCAAAATCCTTTACTTGGATAAAACAATTAACCCTCTAAATACACAAAAGGGCTTTAAAGTTGAATGATGGGTGTAACTATAGTTTTGCCGGTTAGGCCGTCTGCTTAGAAAAATAATTTAAAAAAGTGGGAGCAAAATAGGAGCTTCACCGTCTAATGTATACATATGAAAATACCTACAAACCTATTCGCTCTCGCCAGAATGATCTTAACTTTCTGGATTATAACTTTAATTTCCGCCCTGCCTATAGAGGCTGCAGAATTTCCTTTGGTTGAAGGCAAAAATTATTCTGGTGTGATTATCCCAGCTGAGGAAGCTGCTAAGCTTCGGACTGTTCTTGAAATAGAAAAACTCGAAGATTTCTGGACGCCTGGTAAAACTGATATTACAAAAACCGAAGAAGCAGTAACAAAATATATATCGAACGCTAGTTCAGATACTACCATTAATGAATATCGAAGAAAGTCCGCCTTAACTATTCAGAAAAATCTTAAGGAATATGGCTGTCAATATATCGGAATTATTGTTGGAGGGCAAAAATATGTTTTCTGTAATTTCTTTCGAAAAAGTTCTGACCATGAAAAATATTGGAAACGCGGTTTTATTTTTGTGCTCGATGGAGGTTCCGCTTATTGGCAGATCGAGTGCGTTTTAGAGAAAAATCAGTGCATTAATTTTAGGGTTAATGGAGAGGCATGATTAGAAAACGCCCTTCCTGAAAAGCTTAAAATCTCTGCGCCCTCTGTGAGATTTTATTAGATATTCTTCTACACCGTTCTCGAAAACTTTTGATTCGGTTTTGCTTTTAAATAAGCATCGAAAGGCATGCAGATATTACGAATTAAAAGACGGCCGAGTGGCGTAATAACAATCTTATCTTTTTGGCAACAAACCAAACCATCGGCTTCCATCGGCTGAAGATTTTGTAAGGCTTCGGCAAAATAAGAAGAAAAATCTATTTTGAACTTTTCTTCGATAGTGTGTGTATCGAGTTCGAAATGGCACAAGAGCCGCATAATCACTTCGCGCCGCAGAAGATCATCTTTTGAAAGCTGAATCCCGCGTTGGGTTGCTAGCCCTCCACTTTTAATGGAGGCTTCGTATTCATGAATATTCTTTCGATTTTGCGCATAGGTATTTCCCACTTGGCTAATGGCTGAAACGCCAAAAGCATAAAGATCGCATCCTGCATGCGTAGTGTACCCTTGGAAATTGCGATAGAGAGTGCCTTCATCTTGTGCTCGGCAAAGTTCATCATCCAGTTTAGCAAAGTGATCCATGCCGATATACTGATACCCAGCTTCGGTAAGGGTTTGAATCGCACGACGTAAAATGGCGAGCTTTTCTTTAGGCGAAGGAAGCGTTTCCGGTTTAATTGCTTTTTGATGGCGAATCATCTCTGGTAAATAAGCAAAGTTAAAGACCGCTACCCGATCGGGGTTGAGCGCTACGATTTGCTCGAGAGTAGATGCAAAACCTTTTTCTGTTTGGTAAGGCAAACCATAAATCAAATCTACCGAAATACTTTGGAAACCTCGTTCTCTAGCTTCTTCAATGACACGTTGAGTAATCGCCAATGGCTGAATACGATTAACAGCCTTTTGCACCTCGGGATTAAAATCCTGTATTCCCATCGAGAGCCGATTAAAGCCTAGTTCCTGTAAGGCTTTCAGGTGGTCAGAAGTTGTCTCGCGAGGATCTACTTCTAAACCGATCTCGGCATCTTCGGCAAAAGTAAAACGTTTGCGGGTAGCCTCATGTAATGCTTTCAACTGATCAGGAGAGAAAAAAGTGGGTGTGCCGCCGCCCCAATGGAGTTGAGCTACGCGTCGGTTTTTAGCAACCATGGGCGATATTTTATCCATCTCTTGGATAAGGAGTTCGGTATAGGGAAGCGGCCGTTTTCGGTCGCTTGTAAAAGTTACGTTGCAGCCGCAGAAGAAACAGACGGATTCACAGAAAGGGAGATGGAAATAGAG
>CAZNSF010000274.1:0-10076 GCA_964575565.1 uncultured Verrucomicrobiota bacterium
GAGGCACTACGGTTTTAGGAGGGGTAGGCTTTGGAATTTCTTTGATCGTAGATTTGGGAATCGTCGCAGGAGGAGTGGGGATAGGCGGCGGTTCTGGGGGTGGTGGAGTTGGAGGTTTGAAATTCTGGATCTGCTGATCATCGGGCTGTTTTTGGAAAGACGTGGATGATGATTGAGTTTTTGGATTGGATGATGATGGTTGCGCAGGAATCTCTGACGCTAAATCGATCCACTGAATGGTTTCCGATGGTTTTTTAATTTCAGAAAAGCCCATTAGAAATATAATTACCACAAGCCCCCCCATGTGGCCTGCCATGCTCCAAATTAAGTTTCTGCGGAAAAAAGGATTCATTTCTAATTAATATTCTGAATTCCGAATTCTATCTCTTCCATATCATTTTTTATCTGCCATGCCTACAATGCCAAGTTTAGTAACACCGGCTTGTTTTAAGCGATCCACGATTTCTACAAATTTTCCGTAAGGCACTTTTTCATCTCCACGGACTACCACGGCGTGTTCTGGGCTATCTTTCACTTTTGCCCGTGCTATTTGCTCTAGATTGGCAAGGCTAACAAGTTTTTCGCTCACAAAAATACGGCCTGCAGAATCGAGATTAACGGTGGTAATATCCTTTGTATCGATGGATGTTCCTGATTTGGCCGATGGCAATTTAAGAGCAATGGATTGTTCTAAAAGCGGTGTGGCAAGCATAAAAACAATTAAAAGATTAAACACCAAATCCATGAGCGGCACTACATTGATATCCGCCACTGCATTGTACATGCCACGTTGAGAGAAGCGTTTCATATACCCGTTTCCTTTTGTGCAATACTCACAAATTCACTGGCAAAATTTTCCATCTCCATTGTTAGACGGCGAATATAGGCTACCAGGATATTATAACCAACCATCGAAGGAAGGGCTACCATTAGACCAATCACAGTGGTGATGAGCGCCGAGGCAATTCCCGGGGCTAAAGCTCCAATGCTAGCAGACCCCGCTGTGGCTAAACCAATAAATGCATCCATTACACCCCAAACGGTACCTAATAATCCAAGAAAAGGCGCAGTACCTACGGCAGTTCCAAGAATGGAAACCTGACTCTCTAAACGCACCACCTGTTCGGCTACGGCACGTTCCAGCGCTCCTTCGAGTAATTTTATTTTTAACTTATCATCCACACCGCTACTACCTTGAATGCCTCGGCAACCAGCGGTATAAAGCTCAAAAAGCGGACAATCTTTCCAGGTTTTACCTTGTTTAAAAATTTCCACAAAACGTTCTTCAGCACGGAGAGTATTTAAAAAATCTGCCCCGCTTTTTTCTGCCAGGCGAACTTGCTTAAATTTACTAAACATCACCGACCAAGAAATAATCGATAGTATAAAAAGAACAAACATCACCGCTTTGCCCGCGATGGTAGCAACGCTAAAGGCATAAAAAATACCTCCTGCGGTAGCTAGTACGTTCGGAAAATTAAAAAAAGCAGTCGGGAGACTATCAATCATCTTAGATCCGGGATGATAACAGCGATGCTGGAAGGGTCAATCCTCAATGGTACCATTGGATTGACTTTTAGTTTTTCAACGTCCTGCTAAGGACAAAATCTTCTCTGGGCTTTAAATTTTCCATCGTTCCTGTGAAGGAGCGCGCCGTTCCATTTCGCCCGATGCATAACGCTCCTTTTGGGAATAGATGGCCAGCCAAGCTATGACACTATAGAATCCGAGTTTTGATAACCAAAATAACAGTGGGGGGAATGGTAGACGGCTTTCCGCCGCCTCAACGAACCGTTCGAAGGAAGAGATAGGACCTTGGTGGATAAGAATTTTAAGAACCCATGCTGCTAATAAGATAAGAAAAATCCAAAGGTAGTTTCGTTTTAAACGACGAGCAATCGATTCGCGCATGCCAATTTTAAAAGAAGGGATTAGGAGATCTTCGGCCAGCATATGCCGCCAATCGCCTTCGATCATTTCCGAACGGCGCATTACCGCCGGCGCTAAAAAATGTGCTTCGAGCATACGAACCCGCGCCCGATAAGCATCGTAATAACGGTAACGCCTCCCTTCGATCACTAATAAGAGAAACACGATAACATTAGCAACCATGAACACCACATGGGTAATTTCTTGGTGGCTTAGCGCAAAAGTAATAATGCCTGTTGCTGTGATAACTGCCCAATTGGTAGTCATATCCAAGCGTTGGCGCCAAACCATAATCCGCCCCAATTCTCCACGATAGAAATGGGTCATTGCTGTGTAATAATCCCGCTCATCGATTGATTTGGGTTCAATCTTAGCGGTATCCGAAAAATTCTTAATCTTAGTTGTATCCGACATGGGAGCTAATAATGTTTAACGTAAAATCGGCGATTTTAAACTAAAAGTCTACCTTCAACATCATGTTTTTTTATAACACTTCCCGCTTGAGAGTTATCTATCAAAATCAGATACTCTAAAGCAATGAAAAGCTTTGCATCTATAGCACTGGTTATTTTACTAGGGCTTATGGGCTGTGCTTCCGAAATGTCGCGCGGCTCCTCACGTGCGCTTTACACGGTTGCAGGTGTATTAGAAGTACACCGCGATGATATCGGCAAAGAAATTCAACTCCACTTAGATCAAAAGCTTTTTTTTAATCTAGAGAATGATCCTGAAGCGCCCGGACAATGGGCATTGGTAGATTATGAAAAACAAGCCCTTCTGCTCTTAAGTGAAACACCGCGAACAGCGCCTGGCTTCTGGGGTTTACTTTTACAGGCGCGCGGATTAGGAAGTGGTTATGTAACTCTACGTTTTACACCTGCCGATGAAGGGAAACCGCCACAGGAAGTAAATTTCGAAGTGTCTATCCGTCGATAATGTTTATGAAAGAAAATCTTCCACCGCCAACATCCACGCCACAAGAACTGCCCAAGGTTTATCTTCTCCCAAACTTGATGACGGCTGGGAATCTCTTTTGTGGGTTCATGGCAATCCTGCAAATTATTGCGGGAACGCTCGAAAAGGAGGCCGATAATGCACATTGGATTTACCGATATGATTGGAGCCTCACCTTTATTCTTGGAGCTTTTATTTTCGATATGCTCGATGGACGTCTTGCAAGGTTAGGTGGGCGCGAAAGTGCCTTTGGTCGTGAATTCGATTCTTTGGCAGATGTTATTTCATTTGGATTAGCTCCTGCCTTGCTCGTGTTTAAAATTGTTCTGGCCGATTTGCCGGAAGATTTTCACTGGATAGGGTGGCTTGTTGCTTTTATCTATTTACTTGCTGGAACTATGCGTTTAGCGCGTTTTAATATTGTAGCCAGTCAAGGTCCACCAAGTGCGAATAAGGATTTTGTGGGTTTCCCAATTCCAGCTGCAGCGGGCACGGTAGCTTCGATTACGTTACTGATTCTTAGTTATTACAAACACGACCCACCACGAGAACCTGGTAACTGGAAATATCTCCTTCCTTTTCTTCTCATTTTCCTTTCGTGCATGATGTATAGCAAGATTGCTTACCCGAGTTTTAAATCCATCGATTGGAAATCTAAACGAACCATTCCGCAACTTCTTTTCACGTTTGTAGTGATTTGCATTTTTATAATCACTTTGCGATACTCTCTCGCAATAGTTTTCCTAGCTTATTTAGTTTACGGTTTTATACGCCCTTTTATTTCTAAACGAATTCGCCAGGAAATTGAAGAAGAAGAGGAAGAGGCGTAAAGCAACTCCTCGTTTATAGTTTTGAACCCAAAATTTGCATGAAACACGGAAGAAACGTTATGGGTGATTGCTTTTCAATAGGATCGGGAGAAGACCCTGTGAACAAAAAAGTGCACGCAAATTCTGCCAAAGGCCGAAAGCGTTCGGGGTTCAACCCCGCAGGTGCGGCCCCGTGGGCAGATTTTGCTAATGCAAAATCTGGGTTGAAAGAAGGTAAACCGGAAGCAACTGTTTTTTGGGGATGAAAGTTGGCTTGCGAGTTCTAAATGAATGGTGTTTGGTGAGGAGGTATTTTTAAAGATGAAACCTTGGATTGAACAATACTTAAAAGAACAAGCACGGGTGGCACTGGCCTTACCGGCAACGGAAATCGAAGCTTGGATTAAGCTCCTCCACCAGGCTCGTGAAAAGGGCGCGCAAATATTTGCCTGCGGCAATGGAGGGAGCGCTGCCAATTGTTCCCACTTCGCCGTAGATCTCGGCAAGGGAGCTTCTGGACTCGTCGGTCACGGTGGAGAAAAACCTCTTACTGGAACCAACGCCAAAAAAACAATCGTGCAACGGTTTAGAGTGCTTTCGCTCAATGATAATGTGCCCTGGATGACGGCACTGGCGAATGATTATTCGTACGAAGGTATTTATGTGGAACAGCTAAAAAATTATGCGCGCGAAGGCGATATTTTGATCGGTGTAAGTGTCAGCGGTAATTCACCTAATGTAGTCAAAGCCATGGAATGGGCAAACTCTGCTAAAATGGTCACCTTAGGCCTTGTTGGAAATCGTCCCGGAAACCAAATCGCTCGCTTGGCAAAAAAAGTGATCTCTGTAGATAGCAAGCACTACGGTCAAGTTGAGGATGCCCAAATGCATATCCTCCATCTTCTCTGTTACGCGTTTATTGAGGAGAGGATATAAAGGGTGCAAGGTACATTACCCAATCTTTACCAAGAACTCTCTTAGGTCAGCAATTGATGGGCTTTTAGCAGTGCGAACGTAAAAACCGGAAGTAGCCACACCCAGTTGCAACCGTTGCTCTAAATCGCCTTCTAAAATGGTTCCGAGACCATAACCAGCATTAAAATGATCGCCGGCACCCGTCGAAATCAAAGGCTTAGCAATGTAGGGTCCTTCCACAAGAGCGCTCATTTTTTTTGATGCAGCTGCTGCATAGGCCACAGCATGTACCACCACGCTAGAAATTTCGAGTTCAGAACAAATGGCTTCTGCGCTACCACGAACAAATGGGCGCTCCTTCCCTTGGGTCTTTAATTTTAATACATCACAAATTTCACCTGCTTCTTTTTCATTTAATCCAAGTGTCACATCAAACCATTTTTGAAATTTGGAAATTAAATCGAGAGCCTCCCGAATATCTTCGGGTAATCGAAATTCAGGATCTGCAAGATCAAAAAAAATCTTTCGCCGAGCCTTCTTAGAATCATTTGATAATTGAGGGCAAACTTGGCTTTGCAATTGCCTCCAAATTTCTGGCATATGAGGAATAGCTGTCCAATTATCTAAAGCAATGAAGGCGGCCTCATTAAAAAGATTAAAAACTTTTTCCTTCCCTAAAATTTTAATCAAATTCTCCCAAGTTACTTCTCTTGCAGTATCTTGTCTCGAAAGCATAATTTTGCCATCATCAAACTCTAGCGCATCGGTAAAACAGACATCGGCAATACTTAAGACCTCACAAGTTTTTTTCATGTGATGGAAAATTGGGTGCAAATCAGGAAACCCGAGGTTACCGATACAAGTGGTAGGCAAACCAAAGCTCGCAAGCGCTTGTGCCATAATAGGACCATTACCGCCAAACTTAACTTGCTGAACGGCCATTTCAAATTTAGTACTCTTCCCGGCTGCTGCTTGGGTTCGCTTGGCGAATTCTGGAATATCAGAGATATAAGTTGCCTTCCCATCCGCTTGCCGTTTATCGACCACGCGGAGAATTTGGTCTATAAATCCATCCAACCCCACTAAACTCTTTTGTAAAGCCAGGTGTGTTTCTGCATTTTTTAAAAGTTCTAAAGCTCTTTCTATAGGACGACTCATAGAGATAGCTTTAAGCTTTCGGCTTCCAGCTGCAAGAAAGAAGATAAAGAGTCCATTCGTTTGGGACTTGTAGCTTGCAGCTTGCAGCTGATAACTTATGGAGCATGCTTCTCGTGATCGATAACTACGATAGTTTTACTTACAATCTTGTCCAGTATTTTGGCGAGATGGGGTGCCAAATGGTGATAAAACGCAACGATCAAGTGACCCTCGAAGAAATTCGGGCGATGAAGCCAAACCAAATCGTTATTTCGCCCGGTCCATGTTCACCAAAAGAAGCAGGACTATCCAACGAAATCATTCGCCAATTTGGGCCGACGATTCCTCTTCTTGGTGTCTGTTTAGGCCATCAATGTATTGGTCATATTTTCGGTGGCGAGGTTGTACAAAACTATCGAATGATGCATGGCAAAACTTCACCCATTTACCACCAGAACAAGGATCTCTTTCAATCGTTGCCAAATCCATTCGAAGCTACACGTTATCATTCCTTGGTTGTTAAGCGGGAAACACTCCCAGAATGTTTAGAAATTACAGCAGAAACGCTTGAGAAAGAAATTATGGGATTGCGGCATAAAGAACTACCGATTTGGGGAGTACAATTTCATCCAGAATCAATCCTTACAACCCATGGCAAAACCATCCTGAAAAATTTTTTGCAAATGAATATAAAATCATAAGCAAAAGGTGATTGTTTAGCCATAAGTTATGAATAGCCACAAAGAGGCACAAAAATTGATAACGATAAAAGTTTTCAATTTCTATTTTTTAACTTCTAATTAAATAATTGAAGAGCTTATCCCTATGATCATCCTTGGCATTGATCCCTCTTTAAGGGGAACGGGGTGGGGTATTGTCCAAGTGCAAGGATCATCTTTCTGCACGCCAGCTTTTGGAGTCATTCGAAACGCCCAAAACTTACGTCCATCGCTTTGTCTGGTGGCAATTCGAAAAAAACTTACTGAAGTAATCGGCCTCTACATGCCCACAGTTGTAGCCATCGAAGGTCTTTTCTATGCAAACAATATTCGAACAGCGCTCACAATGGGGCAAGCACGCGGCGCAGCGCTTTTGACTGCAGCCGAAGCAGGCCTAGAAATTTTTGAATACGCGCCGCGTCTTGTTAAACAAAGTGTTGTGGGTGCGGGCGCTGCCTCCAAACCTCAAGTCGGTTTTATGGTACGCACGTTATTGGCTCTTCGGGAAACACCGGAACCGGATGCTGCAGATGCTCTTGCCATTGCGCTTACCCACGCCAACTCGAGGAAGATAAAAACAATGCACAAAAGCTTGTAAGGATTTTTTGAAAGTCGATTGTCTCCCTGCTTTGGCAAAATCTTCACAATAACCGTCATTGCGAACCGCGGTGCATGGAGGTAAAGCAATCTGTGAAGCTTCCACCAGATGTGATTTTATAGAAATGATATAAATCCATTTTTTCAAAATTTTTGGGACGATTTATCTACCAAAAGGCATATATTATAAGCAAAGCATTATGAAAACAACGGACGGCGAACTTTTAAGGAAGTTTATTGCAGAGAACAGCCAATTTGCCTTTGAAGAACTTTTCCAAAGGCACCGTTCCATGGTCATGGGAGTGTGCCATCGTGTGCTCGGTTATGCGCAGGATGCTGAAGATGCTTTTCAAGTTACATTTCTCGTTCTTATCCAAAAGGCAGGTTCGATCAGTCACTGGGATAATATAGCAGGTTGGCTATATCAAGTAGCCCTGCGCACCGCATACAAGCTGCAAGCAAAGAGGGCCAGACAACATCAACGCGAAGTTCAAATAGAGGAGATCCATATGGGAAAAGAAAGCACTACCGAACTTGATCAAATTTGGCAGGAAGTGCGGCCAGTTCTTGATATGGAGTTAGATCGGCTTCCAACAAAATATCGATCCCCGGTAATTCTTTGCTATCTGGAAGGGCGAACTTACGAAGAGGCTGCTCAAGAACTTGGAGTTCCCCATTCCACGGTTCGTAAAAGGCTGGAGTATGCTCGTGAACTTTTAAAGGGCAGATTTATACGCCGAGGAATCACGCTTTCTGCAGGCGTTCTTGGAACACTATTATCACAAAAAACACAGGCAAGCGTTTCAGCTCCGCTAATCACTTCCACACTAACCGCCGCTACTTCCCTGATATCCCCTTCTGTGACAGGAGTTGCTACCGGAATAATCTCCACTCAAGTAGCCGCTTTAATGAAAGGAACTATGAAAGCTATGACCATTAAAAAAATGATCGCAGTTGCAGCGATGTTATTGATTCTTCTCGGTATTGGCACCGGCACAGGCGTAACACTTCGTCAAACACTGAAAGCGCAGTTTTCCCAAAAGGAGGAAGAAAGAAGTGGAGAAACAATCTCGGTAGATCAGGCCTCAAAAATAACTTCACCATTCAAACAACAAACTAAGGATACCGAATCAACCTTATCAGAAGACTCTTTAACGGCAAAAGCTGTGATTGACCAAATTATATCCGAAATTGAAAACACTGATTCACAAAAATCAGTGGATGTAGAAAAGATCAAAAGACAATTACAGCGGCTTAAAGATTTTGGTCAAGATGGTTCCAAGGCAATCCAAGCGTTTCTTCGAACTTCGCAAGACATCGAAGTGCCCATTCATCATAACGTACATTTTCAATCTTTACGTGCTATACTTCTCGAAAACCTTTATGGAATGGATGATCCCATAGCCAAGACAGCTAACTTGGAAGTTCTTAAAAGTACACCCATAGGTTTTGAGGTTTTCCTTGCTGCTTGCAACCTTGAGAAACTTGCACCGGGAGTTTATCGCGAGGAAGTCCTTAAAGCTGTCTGTGAAGTCTTAGCGCATAAACCTACAAATAGTGATCCAATTTATCAGAACCACAGACAGTTTGATACTCAGATGATGCAGTTCGTTGGATACTATCAGGCACAAGGCATCATCCCTGAAATAGAAGATCTCTTATTTAAAAAGCTTTCTACTACAAAACGCCCATCCAATGACCCGTTCGACATGATAAGTGCTTACTTAAACGCTATCAGGCAATTTCCAGCAGAAGATCAAGTCCAAGTTCTTAAAAGATTACTTATCCATGATGAACTTATGCGCGATCGCATATTAAATGCTTCTGAATGGGATAGTTCTGTAATAGCTGGATTAGATTTCCAAAATGAAGAAGCACGACAATTGGCTCGAGAAGCCTTTGTGGGTTTATCTTCTTCACAAAAGGATAAATGGCTTCAAGATATTTTCGGTTTAACTTTTGCTTCTCCTTCTAAAAAACATCATATTAGATACATGGGTTGCTTTGCTGATAGCAGAGAACTTTTTAGATCTGATAATATCGATGTTGTTCTTGAAAATCGCCTCCTCAAAGGCCGAATAACCGGCACACTTCAGTTGCTTGATGAACTCTCATCGCAAATAGATACCCCTATCCTAAAAGAACGTTTAGAAAATGCTCAAAATAACCTCCTTCGGTTAAAATAGGTTATGAATAAATTATTATCGATCATGCAGTTTTACAGAATTCTCGTTTTTTTTCTGCTCGGTATCGGTCTTGGATGGTTTTTTATTTCACCACGGGTGTTTCCTGAAAATCTAAAACAACAGCCCTTACAAATAAGGTCGGTTACATCGCAAGAGAAACCAAAAACAACCAACGCGATAAAACAGAATTCCGAGCAAATCCAAGCACAACCAAAATCTTATGGTAGTAACAAAAAGAATCTCAAAGCTTCGACTTTAAAACTGGGGATAGATCGTAAACTTAAAGGAGTTCCTAAAAATGGAAAAGATTTACTGGATCAAATCCTATTCGAAATCAAAAACACGGATCCTCAAACATTAGACTCAAACAAAATTAGGGAACGACTTCAGTATCTTAAAGATTTTGGCGAAGAAGGTTCTAGGGTAGTCCAAGCATTTCTTCAAAGCCAACAAGATATTAAAATTACAGATCCTAGCGTGACAGTAACAGGAGGAAGCGGAGAAAATGATCGCGTACATCCTTTTTCCCAATCCTTGCGCTCGGTTCTTCTGGAAGCCATTTATGGGATGGATAATCCGATAGCCAAGGAAGCAAATTTAGAAGTGCTAAATAGGACTTCCTCTGGTTTTGAAGTTTTCCTTGCTGCGAAGAATCTGGAGAAAATTGCGCCAGGAGTTTATCGCGAGGAAGCTCTCCGAACTGTTTCGAAAATTTTAGCTGCCTTACCTAGTGATATGCAAGAACTGCAAAAGCCTTATCTAAAAACATATCTTAAAAATCTTTTATCAGAAGTCGAACCATTTGATCTCAAAGAAATTTTACGAGATAC
>CAZNSF010000275.1:0-5403 GCA_964575565.1 uncultured Verrucomicrobiota bacterium
GAAGGTCTGGTGGCTCTACTAAAACAATCTTTACAAAATAAGGATCTTCCAAATCCACCATCGAACTCTTTATTTGGATCATTCGGGAATCTCCGAAGTCCATTGTTTCACCAAACATGGAATATAAATGCTCCAATGATGACTTTGGATGTACCAGCAAAACCAGTATACTGTGTGGACGTTTTTTATTCATAAACTTAACAAAAAGCTCATCGACGGCTATAATCTGTTCGATGAAGCGTATGGTTCTGCTGTATTGTCATTTGAAGCTACCTCCTCTCTCAATGATTCTATCTTTACATGTGGGACATTCAAATACCTTCGCTTTATAATTGTTCTGAGGAATCATAACCCTAACGCTTCCAATTTCGGTGCATTCGCAAATCATTCTGCCTTGGGCCTTAGCCCAAGCAATTTTTTCTCTTGCTTGATCCCTCTTCCAATACGAATGTGTAAATAAAATTAAGGCAACAAAAAGAGAACATAATGCAGTACATATCTGTATTACTTTCTCTAGTGATATGCATAGGACCCCATTCAATCCAAATAAATTCGCCAGTAGGATTCCTAGAATTCCTATCAATAGTATCCCTAGAGGTTGGCGTAGAGGGGATTCGAACAGCCTTTGAAAAAATGAAGAGCGGTAACTCATGAAGCAGTGCACTTATTCACATATAATCTTACCCGATAATTTGATATTAAGTCTGTATTTGGAAAAGCGAACAAGCGGTTTTTCTCCCTTCTGGTTTCGTTGTCGGTTAAATTTTTAAAAAATGCAGCATTGGAACTTGTTTGAAATTTGGGATCTGGCGCTTGGAATTTTCCCTCTTACAATCTCGAATGCGTTCCATCACAAAACGGTGGGTTTGCGGTATGTTTACAGTTGCACAAAGCGACTTTTTAACCTTTGGCTTTCAAAATCTCCCCATTAAAAACTTGTTCTTGTTTGTACCTTTGGATTTGCTTGGAATACTTTTGGTTAAAAGTTTTCAAATAATCAATGCACTTTTCAGGATCATTGCCAAACTTTTCTGATATGCGGCATCGACTTTCACGAATCTCTTCGATGATTTTATCTGTTGTTTTCATAAATTTTATTCTTTTCACATCAATTCAAAGGGCATTACCAATAAGGGAATATGTAGCCCCAATATAGAGCGCTGCGCCTTTAATCTGCTACCATTTTCTTGACATGATATAATAAAAGTGTATTTTACTTTATCATGTATAAAAGAATCGAACATTTGGCCTTAAGCAAAAAGGAGAGTTGTTTTTTTTGGGGGCCAAGGCAAACAGGTAAAAGCACTCTGCTTAAAACGTTATTCCCTGAAGCAAAGTATTATGATCTTTTGCTTTCGGATGTTTACAGCCGCCTTTTGCGTTATCCTTCTCTTATTCGAGAAGAATGTTCAGCAGAAGGGCTTACTGGTCATCAACAAAAAGTGCCCATTATTATTGATGAGGCCCAGAAAATTCCGCCGTTACTCGATGAGGTTCATTGGTTGATTGAAAATCGGAACTTACGGTTCATTTTGTGCGGCTCAAGCGCACGCAAAATCAAGAGAGGGTACGCCAATTTACTTGGGGGAAGGGCATTGCATTATCGCTTGCATCCCCTTGTTTATCCTGAAATCCCTGATTTTTCGTTACACCGAGCGCTTAATGCCGGATTATTGCCGCGTCATTATCAAAGCTCTTACCCAAATCGGCTGATTCAATCTTATGTAGGGGATTATCTTAAAGAGGAAATTGCCGCGGAAGCTTTAACACGCAATATACCTGCTTTCGGAAGATTTTTAGAAGTAGCCGCTCTTTCAAATGGCGAGATGATCAATTACCAAAATATTGCAAGTGAATGCGGTGTGAGCGCTCCTACTGTAAAAGGTTACTTTCAAATTTTGGAAGATACACTCGTTGCTCAATTTGTGCCGCCTTATCGCAAGCGCGCCAAAAGGCGTCTTATTCAAGCTCCAAAATTTTATTTCTTTGATATCGGAATTGTTAGTTATTTAACACATCGTGGCGAGGTAAAGCTTGGCTCCGAACTTTTCGGAAGAGCCTTTGAACATTTTCTCTTTATGGAAATGAAAGCGCACGCAGACTACACGGGCTTATTTTATCCGATTACTTATTGGCGAACCGCTTCGGGATTTGAAGTGGATTTCGTGTTAGGAGATCACGAGTTGGCCGTTGAAGTTAAATCGACAGCGTTAGCTTCCGATAAACATCTGCGAGGTCTTAGAGCTTTTAAAGAAGAGTGCCGTGCTCGCCATTATCTATTGGTTTCAACGGATCCAAACCCGCGCAAAACAACTGACGGCATCGAAATCTTGCCCTGGAAAATTTTCCTCGATCGTTTATGGAGCCATCAGTTGATGAAGTGAGAGAACTCCGATAACAAATTTTTCGAGCTGTTGTTTAAATTTTAAAAAACTGAATAATTGGAGCTTATTCGGAATCTGGCACTTGGAGATTTTCCCTTACAGTCTCGAATGTGTACCATCACAAAACGGTTGGTTTGCGGTATGTTTACAGTTACATAAAGCGACTGTTTTAGGAGCATCGATGGTAAATTTGAGCGAAGAAAAGCCCGTTCCTTTATGCGATCCATCGCAGTAAGGCTGTTTTTTTGAGAGACCGCAGCGGCACCATGAGTAAGTTCCAGCTTCGAGTGTAAGAACTGCAGGTTTTCGATCAGCAATAGTAGGTTCAGGCATAAGTTTTTTGTTTGTTTAATTTTGAGAAACAGCAATTAGCCCACTAAATACGCGAAAAGACTCTAAATTTAAATGGTTTCTTATGTTTCCCCTTTCGTATGTTTAGTGTGTTTCGCGGGCTCTAGTGCAAATTTAAGTTAACATATTAATTACTCAAAAAACTTGGCGTCTTGGCGCGAGACTAAATCTAACCCGAACACTTCGGGCAAGTTCCACGAATTGAAACTTCATAAGCAGTAGCATGGAAACCTTTCGGCACAGAAAGCCTTGTCGTACGACGGTCCAATTCTAAATCAATATCGAATACTCGGCTGCAGGTATCACAGTAAAAATGGCAATGCTCCTCCATATTAGGGCAATAACGGCTCGCAGCGCGTTCAAGATTTACTTGACGCACCAAACCACATTTTTCGAGCGTCTCCAAACAATTATAAACTGTCGCTAGAGAAATCTCCGGCATTGTTTGCTTAGCCCGAATAAAAACTTCTTCGGCCGTCGGATGATCGCGTTCCTGTAAAAGCACATCGTATACATGCTGTCTTTGCCGTGTAAAACGCAGTCCGCTCGTTGCCAAACTTTGGTTTAAACGGTTGTTTATCGAAGGACTTTGAGCGCCGTGTTTCATATTAAAAATCTGGTGTACTGTAACGGAAATATGTTTCCGATTTAAGGAGATGGTAGTCCGTTGTGTCCCACAACGGAAAACTTCCCGTGCTGGGACAGCGCGGGCTACCGAAAATCTCAAAAAACATACAAATCATTGTAAAGAAGTTTAGCTACATCACACTAGCTTACGAGAAATAGTTGTCAATGTTTGAAAAACTTCTCCCCTCCTTCCCAAGGAGGGGCAAGGGGGAAGTAAATCAGTTAAAAGAAACCTCCTCTAACTCCTCCTTAATAAGGAGGAGAAATTTTTCTTAAATATCTGATCCATAATTACTTAAACCCTTTAACAAATACCAAGCAATTTAAGAAGATCCCATCGAAGCGATGTAACGTTCGGCATCAATCGCAGCGGCACATCCTGTGCCTGCTGCAGTAACGGCTTGACGATAAATATGGTCTACACAATCTCCACATGCAAATACACCCGGCACATTCGTTTTCGTTGTTGGATATTGCACATGTAAGTAGCCCACTTCGTTCATCTCGAGTTGACCCTTAAAAATTTGGGTGCTTGGCGCATGGCCAATCGCAATAAAAACACCCGAACACTCGGTTTGAGTTTGTTTTTGAGTCTTTAAATTTTTGATCTTAACGGCGGTTACTTTATCTTGGGCAACATCCAAAATATCTTCGATTGCTGAATCCCAAATAGGTTTAATTTTTGGGTGGGCAAGCAAACGTTCAGCCATAATTTTCGAAGCACGAAGTTGATCTCGGCGATGAACCAAGTACACCTGCGAAGCAAAGCGCGTAAGGTAAAGCGCTTCTTCGCAAGCAGAATCACCGCCGCCAACTACAACCAATGGTTTATTACGAAAAACAGGCAGAGGTCCATCACAGGTGGCACAATAGGTAACCCCCTTCTTTTCCAGTTTGGCTTCGCTTTCAAGGCCTAGGTGACGGTGGCTCGCGCCCACGGCGATGATCACGGCTTTACTCTCAACCATTTCGCCATCGACCGTTAGTTGAAAAGGGGTTTTTGAAAAATCTGCTTTTTCAACGTGACCATTAAAACGTGTGACTGCGCCGAAGCGTTCGGCCTGTTGTTGCATAGCCTCCATCAATTTAGGCCCATCGATCCCTTCTGGAAAACCAGGATAATTTTCTACAAGACTCGTGGTGGTAAGTAAACCGCCTGGGGCATAACCTGTAACAACAAGAGGCTTTAGATTAGCGCGCGCCGCATAAATAGCAGCAGTCCAGCCAGCGCAACCCGAGCCTATAACAACAACATTTTCAAGAGAAGGCATGGATGGGAAATTAAAAATTAAACGTACGATTCAACGTCATCGCGAGGTTCCATAGGAATCGTAGCGATCTCAATTTGTGGACGAACTTTCACAGTAAGGGTTATCCAGATTAAAACTTTCAATGCTTCATCTGTAATGCCTGGGCAACTGTTTCGTGAACAATCTTCCCGTTACACACATTTAAGCCAAGTTTTAGTTCTGGGATTTGTTCACAAGCTGCTTCCCAACCAAGATCCGCAATTTTTTGCGCATAAGGAATCGTCACATTCGTTAGCGCCTGGGTAGCCGTTCGCGCATACGCGCCGGGCATATTGGTTACACAATAATGGATAATCCCTTCCTCTGTGTAGACGGGAGAAGAATGCGAGGTAGGCCGCGAAGTTTCAGCGCAACCGCCTTGATCAATCGCAATATCTACAAACACAGAATTCGGTTTCATTTGTTTTAACATATCCCGGCGAATCAGTTTCGGCGCGCGCGCGCCAGGCACTAATACTGAACCAATGAGAAGATCTACATTAGGCAAGACTTCTAAAAGATTTTGCTCATTCGAATAAAGTGTGTGTGCTTGTGAGTGGAAGGAAATATCAAGAAAACGCATTTTCTCTAAGTTCACTTCTAAGATCGTAACATCCGCGCCAAGGCCCATTGCCATACGTCCAGAGTTAATGCCAACGGTGCCGCCTCCAAGTACCAGCACTTTTCCAGGAAGAACCCCTGGCACTCCGCCCAGCAAAACTCCCTTGCCTCCTTGCGATTTAGCTAAATAG
>CAZNSF010000276.1:0-2876 GCA_964575565.1 uncultured Verrucomicrobiota bacterium
ACATCGCAAAACATACTTTTACCCATATCGCGATGAGCTGTGAGGCGCCCAGCAATTTTTACAAAGCGCCCCTCTGCTGGATTTGCACGTGCCTGGACTACTGTTTCAGTAGGTTGAAATTCATTACGAAAAGGATCGATGCCTTGTGCGCGAAGGTCCGCAAGTTTTTTTTGTCGAAGTGCGAAAAGATCATGATCTCCTTCCATAATTCAATAGCGAAATATAATTTTAAAGATAGCGTGCCAAGATAGGGCGTAGCTTTTCTACAGTGTTTGGAGGCCAGAGTTTGCGATCGGTAATAATAGCAGTTTTTAAAGCTTCATAACAAGGCCATGTGGCATCCAGTGGAATTTTTGGAATCACATCGCGCACAATTTTTTTAGCTATTGCTGCATTTTGATTAAGGCGTTGAATTACCATTTCCACAGTAACGGCTTCTTCCTCTTCTTTCCAACAATCATAATCTGTTACCATTGCCATTGTTGTGTAGGCGATCTCGGCTTCACGCGCGAGCTTAGCCTCACCAAGATTAGTCATGCCAATAATATCAGCTCCTAATTGAAGATAAAATAAAGATTCTGCCCGAGTAGAAAAAGCTGGGCCCTCCATATTTACATAAGTACCATTCAAATGAACTTTTGGAGTATTTTTCTTTCGCTGTTTATTATTTGCAGCAAGTACAGCTTTTGCTTCTCGATACACAATTTCTTGTAGTTCCTTGCAAATAGGGTCTGCAAATCCGATATGGGCTACAATTCCTTCGCCAAAAAAAGTATGTTCAAGTGACTTTTTGGTTCTGTCCAAAAATTGATCGGGTAAAACGATATCTAATGGACGATATTTTTGTTGGAGGCTACCTACAGCGCTAACACTAATAATCGAGTGAACTCCAAGGAGCTTTAGCGCCCAGATATTTGCGCGATGGTTTAATTCGCTGGGCAAAATTTTATGACCTCGAGCATGGCGTGGAAGAAATGCTACCTTACGTTCACCTAAACGGCCGATAAGGAATTCATCGGAGGGGTTGCCAAATGGTGTAGAAACTGCTTGCCAGCAAGTTTCTTCAAGTCCATCCATTTCATAAAGTCCAGATCCGCCTATAATGCCGATCATAAGGATAGTTGAATGTTAAATGTTGAAAGCTGAAAGTTCATCAAGGAGTGCCGTCTTTTAATGCACGCCGTAATCCACTTAGCATTTGGATGATTTCAATACAAGTCTCAGTAAGTTTTTTATAATTATCTTTATTGATGAATTCTTGATCTTTAGAGATACTCAGTAGCGATAAAGTTTCAAAAGCGGATCCTGTAGCGATTTCAATAAAACGACAGTAATCCTGCTTTGATGATCGCGAACTTCCTTCGGCAATATTCGATGAAATAGATACAGAGGCTCGTCGAATTTGTGAGGTAAGCCCAAAGATTTCTTCTTTTGGAAACACCGACGTATGTCGATAGCACTGATTGGCAAATGTTACAGCTTTTTGCCATACGTCTAATTTTTCAAAGTTCTGCACTTATCTTTTTCTTTCAGCATTCAACTTTAAACTTCTTACAACCCCAATTTTTTACAGCTTTCGCGAACATGATCCGCGCTCGTTTTGAGAAGGCCAAGCTCATTTTCAGTCAATTTTAATTCAATAATTTTCTCCATGCCGTTCTTACCTAGAACACAAGGTACCCCTACAAACATATCTTTGATGCCATATTGTCCGGTGCACCAGGCCGCGCATGGTAATAATTGTTTTTCATCACGAATAATGCTTTGGACCATTTGCGCTATCGCAGCAGAAGGCGCATAATAGGCCGAGCCTGTCTTAAGAAGGCCTACAATTTCTGCTCCGCCATTACGTGTGCGAGCAACTAATGTATCTAAACGTTCTTTTGAAATTAAAGCTTCGATGGCAATACCAGAAACTGTGGAATAACGAACGAGTGGTACCATATCATCACCATGTCCGCCTAAGACCATAGCCTGAACATCTTGATGCGAAACTCCCAGTTCCATTGCAATAAAACAACGAAAGCGTGCGCTATCCAGTACACCTGCCATCCCTATTACACGATTTTTCGGAAAACCCGTTTTAGCGCCTACAAGACATGTCATCACATCAAGTGGATTAGAAACAACAATCACAATGGCATTTGGCGCGTATTTTTTAATATTATCAGCCACTCCTCCTACAATATCTGCATTTGTTTTTAGCAAATCATCGCGACTCATACCAGGTTTTCGGGCAATTCCACTAGTAATAACAACTATACTAGAATCTTTGTAATCAGCTGGATCATTCGTGCCAACAATGTTGGAATCAAATCCTTCGAGACAAGCTGATTCCATCATGTCTAAAGCCTTACCTTTTGGCATATCTGGCACGATATCGTGGAGAACAACATCTCCGAGTTTTTTTTCGAGCACACGTTGAGCAGTAGTTGCTCCAACGAAACCAGCGCCAACAACAGTAATTTTCGATTTCATAATTAATAAGAAAGGTTAAGAGATTTAAAAATAGATTTTAGAGAAGTCCTTTTACAGCGCCACCATCCACTTGAATGGAAGTGCCTGTAATGTAACTTGCGCGTTCCGAAGCAAGAAAGGCCACTGCATCTGCAAATTCACGAGGTTCGGCTAATCGCCCAAGAGGAACGCTTGCTTGCCATCTTTTATAAACTTCTTGGATTGTAATGCCTTCTTTTTTCGAAGTTGAATCAGCCAATGTTTTTAATCGTTCGGTAAGAGTAAAACCCGGGCAAACACAATTTACAGTAATATTATCTTGCGCAAGTTGGTTCGAAAGACTTTTCGAAAATCCATGAACTCCAGCACGGGCAGTGTTTGAAAGAATAAGATTATCAATAGGTTGTTTAACAGCCACA
>CAZNSF010000277.1:0-4434 GCA_964575565.1 uncultured Verrucomicrobiota bacterium
TTCCTGAATTTCCCGTTGGATGGTAACGGCCTCGTTTTCTAAGTCTTGTAACTCATTTTGCTTGGTGCCGAGCAATGTTTCTTTGGTAACAAGATCTTTTTCTTGAAGGCGCATTTCGGATTGATAATCGCCCGATATTTGGTGCGACTTAGCGCGGCGCTCTTCCCATTGATTTTTATGGGTATTTAAATCGCGTAATTGCGTTTCGAGATTGGCAACCTCATTATCGAGAGCTGTAATTTCATTGCGTCGGCTGACTAATTGCAAAGGAGCATTTTTTTTGTGCCCTGTAGAAATAAATCCACGATGGTCAAACACATCGCCATCAAGAGTTACGCAGGTAATGCCAGGATGTTGTTTGTAAAGTTCGGCTGCTTTGTGGAGATCATCCACGATTACCGTATCGGCAAGGAGTTTGCGTATTAATGGGTCAACTGCTTCATGAGAGCGAACGGCGTTATTCGCCCAACAAATAGAATCTTTTAAAGGCTCGCGATGAAAGGGAGCGTTTTTAGAATTTCCATTCTTAAAGACAAAAGAGGCCATGCTGCTTTCGCGGTTACGCAGTTCAAGAATAAAATGGAGCGTTGTTTGAAAATCAGAAATAACCAAAGAATGTAAGCTTTGTCCTAAACTGGCTTCGATGGCAGTTGTAAATCGAGGTTCTACCTCGATCATATTTGCAAGTGTACCTAAAATGGCATCCTTACTGATTTTTCCATTACCATTTTGTCCATTACCGGAAGACTCGTTTATTTGGTGCAAAAGAGCTTGGGCACCTGATGGATAGCCTTCGTGAGATGCTTGGAGTTGGCGTAATACTTCGCCTCGAGATGTTTTTTCGGAAAGAAGGAGTTGAGCCTCCAAAATCTTGGCTTCGAAAAATCGGCACTGACTTTCAGCTTCGCGAAGGGCATCTTCGTTACCGAGAGTTGTATCGCGCCTACTTTCGAACGTTTTCTTATAGGATTGAATTTCGAGTTTTAATGATTCTATGTATTGCAAAAGTTTCTGGCGGTTTTCGCTAACGAACGCTTGCTCGCTAACAAGTTTTTGAGTTTTTAAATCGCTTTCTTGGATCTGTTTTTCGGAAAGGGTGATTTGGTTGCGGAGATGAACAAGAGCGCCTTCGAACTCAAGCAAAGCAGCTTGCAACTGCTGGATGGTAGCGCCCTGCTGGCGTTCAGCCGTATCCGCTTTTCGAAAAGTTTCTTGCGCCTGTTCTAAGTTAGCGGCCTCTTCTTTTAGTTTTGCTCGAAAGGATTGCAAATTCGTTTGGTTAGTCGTTAATGCCTTTTGGAGTTCAGATAAACGGACACGGGCATCGGATATTTCTTTTTCGGCGATGGCGATCGAAACTCTTGTTTCATCGGTACGATCGGTATGAGTGCGAACCCGCATTTCGCAGCGATCAATCTCGCTTTGAATTTTTTGCTGCTGTTGGAAAGCCTCTTGCTGTCGTCTTTTGATGTTGGAAGATTGATCGCGCAAGTTGGCAATATTCCCTTCGCTTGCATCGATCTCCAAACGCAAATCTTCAATTTTAGTTTTTAAGTCCGTGGCCTCTTGTTCTAAGGATCGTATGTTAGACTGGAACTCTTCGAGCTGACGACGCGCCAATTGGGTATCCAGATGTTTTATTTCTGCCATCAAAGCCTGGTATCGGCGGGCTTTACCGGCTTGACGTTGCAGAGAACCAATTTGGCGTTTGACCTCCCGAATAATATCGGCCACACGCACTAAATTAGCTTCAGTGTATTCGAGTTTGCGTAGGGCTTCTTTTTTTTGGGATTTAAATTTGGTGATCCCTGCGGCTTCTTCGAAAATAACTCGTCGATCTTCAGGATGCGAAGAAAGGATCTTATCGATCTTGCCTTGTTCCATAATAGAATAAGAAGAACGCCCAATTCCGGTATCCATAAAAAGCGATTGAATATCTTTAAGGCGGCACAGAGTTTTATTAATAAAATATTCGGAGTTGCCATCTCGAAAAACGCGCCGCGTAACCAAAACTTCATCGAAGTTAGTATCGACACCGGCAAGGTTGCCCGTTTTTAATACATCCCCGCATCCAGTAAAAGTAAGGCTAACTTCGGCCATGCTAAACGACTTGCGGGTATCGGTGCCGCTAAAAATAACATCAGCCATTTCTCCGCCGCGCAATACCTTGGCGGATTGTTCGCCAAGTGCCCAACGAATAGCGTCTAAAACATTTGACTTTCCACAACCGTTGGGACCCACAATGGCCGTGGCACCGCGGAGGAACTCGATATTCGTTTTATCAGCAAAACTTTTAAAGCCAACAAGCTGAAGACTTTTAAGATACATGGGAAAAGTTTAAACTTCTCTTAAATTAGATTGGAACTAGTTGGTAGTCAATAGCTTAAGCGAATTTTATCTAAGCGTTATGCCTAGAACATTGCATAGAAGTGAGCCATCAGCAAGAAAATTTACACAAAATATAGTAGGGTAAAGTTTAACTATATACTAGGGATGGGGGATAATAGGTAAGGAGGTAAGAGTCAGTCGCCGCCGCGCCGAATTGGTGCGCCACAGCGCCACGAAAGCCGGGAACCAGAATATTTTAATCTGTTATCTAAAAACAGACCATTCACCAAGCATATTAAAAGCCCTTGATTTCATTATTCTTAAATTTTAGGTTACCATTGATGATAGGAAATATTAATCAAGAAATTTTTAATGTAGGGCTGGATTAAAAATTTGCAGGCTATTACTGTTGGACATCATGAAATTATCACTGGCTCACGAGAAAAAATCATCTAGGAGTTGTTTCAAATTAGAGGAACAGGCTCTTCGAAAGATCTTTCGACGCTGGGATCCCATCGGGGGCTCTCCTTCTAACGAGTACGATTGCTTGATTCATCATCTCCTTTCAGTGTTTCAGAACAATCCAAATACCTCGGGGACAACTATCGCTGCCATCATTTCAAAGGAATTCGCCGATCATTTTGGTTTCTCGGTTCCCCAAGATGGCGTTGAGAGAGTTGCCAAAGAAATTTTTACTATATGGCAGAAGCAAGACTGATCTCAAATACATGTCACCAATAACTACAAAGCGGTTATCTGACAATAATATAATGGCTCTTATCATCCGGTTAAAGGTGCAAATAGAACGCAAATCAAATGATTCAGAACTCCACCGGGAACTAGGCAATGCATACTACAAAAATAAAAAATTCATAGAAAGTAAATTGGCATATGAACGTGCGGGTACACTCGACCCAAAAGATCCATGGAACCTCCGCTTTACGTGAGTTCAATTATTCAAAAACCTTAAATCCTAAAGAACCCATGTCTTACATATGCATGGCAGATGCTTATTACTGTCTTGGTCAGATAGAGCTTGCTGATAGATGTTGCAAAAAAGCAGTGGAACTGGATCCTGACGATTTAATTGCTAAGAAAAATTTTAAAAAATGGCGTGGGGTTGTGCAGAAAAGAGAATATTGGGGAAAACGGTATAGCCAACCGCTCCAACAAACCGGCATCATACCTTCAAGTTCCGATGCGAATCGTTGATCTTTCCATTCCAAATGAAAAGTAGTACCAAGAAAGTCCTTGCGCTAGGATGTGGACTGCCGGTCGCTTTTATCATCCTTAGCATGCTCTTACTCTCTCGCGAAACTCACAAAAAACGCGAATACATAGAAACTAGTTATAAAAAAGATTACTTATGGAATGATATCGAAGCAGGCACTGTTTTGCGCTTTCCTAAAAATGTCTCGATTCCCATTGGTCGTTACTATGCAGTGATTGCTTTTAAGAATGGTCAAATGGCAGACGCACGCATTTTATTTCAGGGGCCATCAGGCGAAGTGCCAGAGCATCCTGAATTTGTTTCTGGCAAAGAGCAAACTATCATCTATCGGATAAAATCTAAGGGTGGAATTACTCTCGACCTTTCCCGTTGGACAACATATCCAACCAGAGACTCCATTCCTTCGGATTCTAATCATCCATAATAACCCTAAAAGTTAACGCAAATGAAAAGATTTTTAATCATCACTATATTTATCACCATTTTTAGCAAGGTGAGCGGTCTTCTGGTTTATTCAGAGAACAAGGGCGATCATGATCCTTTGGCAAGAGAAACTCTTGATGCAAAACCATGGACTACTTTGCAGGCAGAAAAGGCTGGACGAGAACTTTCCGGTGGTAAGTGCACGGGGAAAGGGACTGCTCTTCTGACTGCTTTACCAATGAAACCGGAAGATTTTTCTATCATTGTTCCGTACGGCGCCGTTATTGGCGGTCATGTTACCCCTATCGACCATCAATATTTTTCCCCTAAAGACCGTAAATCGCCTCGTGATGCTTATGAAGTCTATGCAATGGCCGATTCCCGTTTGGTTCGAATTCAGCCAAGGACGAAGAATGAGGGTACCAAATATCGAATGATCTTTTCGATGACCT
>CAZNSF010000278.1:0-4628 GCA_964575565.1 uncultured Verrucomicrobiota bacterium
CAGATAAAGAAGTCTAACTGAAAAGAGAAATAATCTTTTAAATCGGGAAGTAAGAAAAATTGTCCTCCTACAAGCCTTCTATTCTTTTGGCTATAGGATCTAACTTTGGAAGATGATTCTCTGATTTATCCAAATAAAAATACGCACAGCTTGACCAATCATCTTCTCTCTCGAACGTTTCTGTCTTTTCTGTATTTGTTTTATCTATTTCGACAAGACCAGCGCCTGCTCGATAAAGAGGACGACTATCCTTCTGAAGCGCTTCCATGGCTTCTTTGTTTTTTGGAGTAAGCCAACCAATCTGTTGAATTGTAACACGGATGTCTTTTTGGAAATAAATGGGGTCAAGGATATGATATCGGTAAAAGCAATAACGCATTTTTTCTTTATCTACGATTGGGCAACCTTGGTAGAGATGAGAATACGGGCCCAAGGTCCAACCTGTGCCAATATAATCTTCAGCTCCGGTACCGCTAAGAGTAGGAAACTTTGTATCGCCATCGAGATAAACTTTCACCTCACCTTCTCCCCACCATGATTTATAGTATCGTTGTTGGTTAGCAATCACACTTATATTGGTGCCAAGGAATCGGCCTTTGCCTTCTATTTTTGGGAGGATTTCGTAATCTTGCTGTAGTTTTGTTGGGTTTTCTCGGTGATAATAAGCATGGAAATACAAAACATCGTTTCCATGTTTATCACCAATCGTATAATCCACATCGTAATAAAATTTTTTAAGGTCCACATCACTTTCGTTCGTTACAATGATCTTCATGCCCTTTTTAAATGGCATGGGAACATAACAATTGAAGCTTTTGCCTTCGGGATTGGTGAATAAAGCTGATTCAAATGCTGCTGTTTGTCCCAAACCTGTTCCGAAAAAATCACCGAATGGAACACTGATGGCCGGGGTAGTAGCATAATCCCAATAAAAATCTAACTTCAATCCACGCAACATCTTTGGAGTGCGATCGTTGATGGTTATCCAAATTCTTCGAATCATCCCGCTGGCGCCAGAGACTTCAGCAAGGGTACGTGCTTCCCCTGCTTTTAAGGCGAAAAACGCTGAACCTTTGCGGCCATTATTTTCTTGAGCACCTTTGCCTTTCTCGCCATTTGGATTTTCTGGGCTAGCCCACCGTGGTTCTATCCCTTCAGGAATTACATACAATGATTCTGCACGGATTTGTGGTATCAATATAAAGAAGATAAGCGCTAGAAAAGTTACTTCTCTTTTTCGAATCGGTTTTTGTTTAAGTATACGAAGATATTGAATCATAAGTAGAATACGTTATTATTATCATAAGCCTACGTTTTGTAAACCATCTGCTTATTATGGAAACAACTATATCTGAAGCGCTTATCCGCCTCTGCTCTGTGTTAGGACAAAATCCACGCATTTTCGCGCGGGGCTTTTTGGCGAAGGCGAGTAAAAGCTTAAGAAGCTAGGAATCTTTATGAAAAAACAAAGGCTGTTGGCAACGAAAGATAGTAAATATGCTGACGAAACGGAAGTTAAAGCTGCGCAATTGATGACCCCGGAACTAGCGAATATCTTTGGAAATATCCATGGCGGCCATGTAATGCATTTTGTGGATAACATTGCCTTTGTATGTGCTACACGTTTTGCAAGGATGGTATGCGCAACAGTTTCGATTGATCGAATGGATTTTCACGCGCCAGTTTATGTGGGCGAATTACTCCATCTGATTGCGCGAATCAATTATGTAGGTCGTACTTCGCTGCAAATCGAAGTAAAGGTTTCTTCGGAAAATGTAGCCACCGGTGAGTTTCGCCATACCAATACTAGCCAACTTACTTTTGTAGCACTTAAAAACGGTAAACCTACACCTGTTCCTAGACTCATTTGTCGTACTCGAGAAGATAAGATACGTTATCTTCGAGCAAAAATGCTTCGTGAAATGGGTTTTTGTTATCGCGATGAAAAAGATCGAGCGATGAGCCGATTTGATCACTTGGAGAATAAGGCTCTTGATAAACTTATTGCCCAAGATAATGCGGGCCGTACATTGACGAAGAAGAAAAGAAAAACATAGCCATTACTCCCCTCCTTTCCAAGGAGGGGTTGGGGAAGGTAAGCCATTCTAAAGAAAAAACCTCCTCTGTCTCCTCCTTATCAAGGAGGAGAAGGCTCTCGAATCAATTGTAAACGATCTTAGTTAAGAAGATCTCCACAGCTGAAAACCTTTGGAAACCAAATTCCATGCTTGCTGCATGAGAAATCCGCGTAATTTGGAAGAAACTAGAGGCGCAATAAATCCCGTTGTTTTGCGAAGGAATTTTAAGCGTCCAGAAAAAAGCAAAAATCCGATTCCACCAATTACAGCAACCCGGGTTAATGGATGAGAAGCTACAGAGGCAATTCCGGCCCGAACCGTCTGAATAGGGGTAGTTACCTCATGATAATACAAAGCCATTTCTGCCCGATGCAATTCCATCTTTGCTTGGACAAGGCGCTTACGCGTGGCTAACTCATCTAAAGGCGGCGCTTCATCCATTCGCTATCCTTTTTTAATTCTTCAACAGTTGTTTCGAAAACCTTTGTTCCGATATTGGCTTTGCGTTGTAATCGTCCCAATAAAAAAATGAATAGAAGCGTATAAATAGCTCCTACACTCAAGATCGTAGCCATACGACATGGGGTATCCCAAAAATAAACAATTACAGCAAAAGTGAGTACGAGAAGAGCTAGCGCAGCTGATAACAAAGTAGCCGCCGCAAGAATGAGTAGCTCAAAAACTCGGCGCTTTTCTTCCTGAATTTCAATTCCTATCAACTCCAGCTTCGTAGCTAGAAAGCCGCTCGCTGATTCTAAAAGTCGCTTCAGAGAGCTTGCAATACCACCTCCCCTGCCGGTTTGTTGGTCTTCCGACATGCAACTTTCCTTTTAGTAAATGATACGCTCGAGTAAAAGAGCGCGATAGAAAAATTATCGACGGCCAATTAATATCCCAATCAAAGCGCCTACTCCAAAAGCAATGCCAACCGATTGCCATGGATGTTCATGCACAAATTCATCGGTTGCTTTGGCAGCAATTTTGGCTTGTTTAATTGATTGCTGTTGAATTTCAGTCAGGTGTTCCTTAGCGACTTCTATTCCACGTTTTAAACGATCGCGCGCATCTTTGGCTTTTTCGCCTATCTGCCCAGCTGTTTCGCGGAACAACACTTCTCCATCGTGTGCGATAGCTTTTAGATCATCGGCTAATTTTTCTTTGGTAATAACTTCTTCTCTCATAAGATTTTCTCCTCTCCTAGATCAGTTTTGGGTTAATTATTTTATAACGAGCCTCGCCTTTTTGAGCAAATCCGCTAAAGAAGGCAAGAACGAAATGGAATAAATCTCGTCTTGCTACTAAGAATCTTGCAATTTACAAAGAACAAAGAGAATTCTTATGATCACTTATCTCCAAGGTACCTTAGTAGAATCTTTGCCTACACAAATCGTGGTTGAAGTGGGAGGAGTTGCCTATGAAGTATTGATTCCTCTTTCCAGCTACGATCGGTTACCGCCGCTCAAGTCACCTATCAAAATCCTTACCCACTTGGTGGTGCGAGAAGATGCCCATATTCTCTTTGGTTTTATGTCAGTGGAGGAACGCGATCTTTTTCGTCTTTTAGTTAACTATGTTTCCGGTATCGGGCCAAAAACAGCATTAGCCGTTTTAAGCGGGATTGCCGTACCAGCTTTTAAAGGGGCAGTGGTCCATGGAGATGTAAAATTGCTTTCCCAAATTCGTGGAGTCGGCAAAAAAACCGCAGAACGCATGATTGTAGATCTTAAGGATAAAATTGGCATCGCAGGCGCTTGGGAAGCTGCAAGCGCTAAACATGCTCTTACCCCTGAAGAACAAAAAATCAATGACGCAGTTTTAGCTTTAATTTCTCTCGGTTATAAGCAAATCGAAGCGCATAAGTCTATTCGGGCAGCCATTCAACATCTGGGATCAACTGCTAGCATAGAAGAACTTGTCCGCGAAGCGCTCCGCCAAAGTTAGCTTATGAATTCGACTACAGATAAGCAAAATAACTGTTCCAGTGATTGCGGTTGTAGCAGCGAAATGAATCGCCGTGAATTCTTGCGCGTGGCAAGCGTCGGTTCAGTTGCCTTATGGGCATGGCGGTTGCCGATTATGGCTGGACCGTTTGAAGCTTCGGATTTCGAAAAGCTCGTTCCTCTCGATAAAAAACTTGGCCCGGAATGGATCCAGTCACTTTTTGAGCGTGGCACGCGGACGATTTATCGTGGCGAAGAACTGGAAAAAATCGGGATGCCGATTGGCGGTCTATGTACGGGACAACTCTACATTGGAGGTGATGGCAAACTATGGCGCTGGGATATTTTTAACCGCGTTTCTGACTCCGGAGGAAAGGGTCCAAATTATGCAAAGCCACTGAAGCCATCTTCGCCACTAGAGCAAGGGTTTGCCCTGAAGATAGGCGCGCAAACGCGCTCACTTGGTAGCAGTGGGTTTTCCGACATCAGCTATTGCGGCGAATATCCCATAGCAACCATCGAATACAAAGATGCCGCATCGCCAGTTTCTGTTTCGCTGGAAGCATTTTCTCCATTTATCCCGCTTAACACTGAGGATTCAAGCCTCCCT
>CAZNSF010000279.1:0-2559 GCA_964575565.1 uncultured Verrucomicrobiota bacterium
TGGATTCTTTACTTCTCCTCTACTCCAAGATCGAATAATTTCCGGTGAAGCTACACGAATACTAATGGATGTGGCGGCTTGCCCACGGTCGAGCCCTAGCACCTGACGTACCCCTTCGGAAGCAGTAAAAGCATTTTCAGAAGCGTTATTCATAAGCATTTTCTCCATTGTTATGCACACGGATATCAAGACCGAGGCATTGCATTTCTTTCATGAGTACGTTGAATGATTCAGGAACACCGGCTTGTAATGAATTATCGCCCTTCACAATCGATTCGTATGTTCGTGTTCTACCGGCCACATCATCACTCTTAACAGTCAATAACTCCTGTAGAGCATTTGCGCATCCGTAGGCTTCCATGGCCCATACTTCCATCTCACCAAAGCGTTGGCCACCATATTGCGCCTTACCGCCTAATGGCTGTTGAGTCACCAGAGAATAAGGCCCCACTGCTCGTGCATGGATTTTATCAGCAACTAAGTGCCCCAACTTCATCATATAGATATAACCAACCACTATTTCCTGATCGAAAGGATCTCCGGTGTGCCCATCATAAAGTCGCACCTTGCCATTCTCTGGCAAGTCCGCCTGCTGCAAATATTTCCGAATTTGCTCTTCTTTAATTCCATCAAAAACTGGCGTGGCAACTCTAAATCCTAAAACCTTAGCAGCCCACCCTAAGTGGGTCTCCAAAACTTGCCCCACATTCATACGAGATGGCACCCCAAGTGGATTTAATACAATCTCTACAGGCGTGCCGTTTTCTAAAAATGGCATATCTTCCTCAGGAACAATTTTGGCAATAACCCCTTTATTGCCATGGCGTCCCGCCATCTTGTCTCCCACACTTAATTTGCGCTTGCTGGCAATGTATACTTTTACTTGCTTGATAATTCCAGGATCCACTTCATCTCCACTTTCAATCCGATCAATATTTTGTTGATGTTCCATTTCCAGATCTAAGAATTTTTTCTCGAATAAGCTAATAATTTCGCGAATCTTAATACGAATGGGGCTTGGATCGATTTCGATATGGTCGTAGACAGAAGCTAATTTACGCAGCAAAGTTTTGGTGATTTTACGGTTTGCAGGAATAATAATTTCACCTGTCTGCGCATTGACCACATCAAGTGGAATTTTTTCTCCTAAAAGAATATTACTTAAGGATTCTGTAAGTTCTTCGCGTAATTCAACCATACGCTTTGCATATTCATCTTTAAGGGCTTTCAACTGACGACGGCTTTCTGTTGGAGTAAGTTTGGTGCGATTAATCTCTTTACGACCCGATACCTTTACATCCATTACAATCCCATAAGTACCACTCGGAACTGTTAGCGAGGTATCTTTAACATCCGCAGCCTTTTCGCCAAAAATAGCTCGTAGCAAACGTTCTTCCGGGGCAAGCTCCGTTTCGCTCTTGGGTGTAATTTTCCCAACCAAAATATCACCAGGTTTAACTTCAGCACCAATACAAACTACGCCGTCCACTCCTAAATTCTTAAGAGCTTCCTCACCAACATTGGGAATATCCCTTGTAATTTCCTCTGGTCCTAATTTTGTATCGCGCGCGCCAATCTCGAATTCATCAATATGGATACTCGTGTAGGCATCTTCCTTCACAAGCTTTTCACTAATAAGAATAGCATCTTCAAAATTGTAACCATTCCATGGCATAAACGCCACCACCACATTGCGTCCAAGAGCAAGCTCTCCTCCATCCGTACAAGGACCATCTGCCAAAACTTGCCCTTTCTTTACAGAATCTCCCTTCTTGACAATGGGTCGCTGGTTAATACATGTCCCAGCATTTGAGCGCATAAATTTGCGCAGGTCATAAACATAAATACCTTCCTTGGGATCTGTTTTTAGCTTTTTCTTTGCTTCAGGAAATTTTCCATTATCCGTTACAACAATCTGATGGGCTGTAACAGCAGCAACACGTCCGCTAGCCTGCGAAAGAATAAGAATTTTTGAATCCCGTGCAACTCTTCCTTCAAGTCCCGTTCCAACTATGGGCGCCTCGGGCTTCAAAAGAGGCACCCCTTGCCGTTGCATATTGGATCCCATCAAAGCTCGGTTTGCATCATCGTGTTCCAGGAAAGGAATTAACCCTGCAGCAACTGAAACAAGCTGTTTCGGCGACACATCCATATAATCTATCTTCGAAGGTTCTACTTCGAGGAAATCACTCTTGTAACGAGCACTCACTTTAGGCCCCATCAATTTAGAATGGGGACCTACAGCTGCATTGGCCTGGGCAACCACATATTTTTCTTCTTGGTCGGCAGTCAAATATTCGACCTCATCCAAAACTCGACCGTCTCGAACTTTTCGATAAGGAGTCTCGATAAATCCAAATTCGTTGATACGCGCAAACGTACTCAATGAAGAAATAAGACCAATATTTGGGCCTTCAGGGGTCTCAATCGGGCAAATACGACCGTAGTGGCTTGGATGAACATCACGCACCTCAAAACCCGCTCGATCGCGGCTTAAACCTCCAGGCCCGAGAGCGCTTAAACGGCGTTTATGGGTTAATTCCGAAAGTGGATTTGTTT
>CAZNSF010000280.1:0-2591 GCA_964575565.1 uncultured Verrucomicrobiota bacterium
GAAAAACGGTAAATATTCGGCATCGAAGTTATTGCTTCGGGCGCCCCATTCCCTTCCTTAAAAAACAAAGGTTGAATCAAATCTTGCACTTGCACATGCGTTTCTTCTACAAGCGAACGAATAGCTGCCGACCGTCGGTTACGTCGAAGGCGGTGAATCAAATCGAGCGAGAAAGCTTTAGCTTTAGGCATAAGCAGAGGCTAAAATAGTCTGGATAAGTAGGCAAGTTCGATTGATTAAATTTAGATTGGTAATTCGCTCCAAACTTTCCGATAATTCATTACCATGACTTCTCGCTGCTGCGCTTCCATGCCTCCCACTGGCACCAACCAAGAATCGATCGAACGGGAATTGCTCTGGCAGCAAATGGTTTTGACTTTTTCTTGCTTGGTCGCTCTTACCATAGGATGGCTAGGGCGTCGCTATTGGAATTTCTCAAACGGAATGGAAATGATTCTTTACGCCATAGCATATCTCACCGGCGGTTTTTTCCCAGCCCGTGGAGTACTTAAAGACCTCCGAACATTTCGGTTTAACGTAAATTTTCTGATGGTAGTTGCTGCTCTTGGCGCTGCCGTCATTGGAAAGATGCTCGAAGGGGCTGTGTTGATGTTCCTTTTTTCATTAAGCGGCGCACTCGAAAATCTTGCGAGCGGACGTACTCGTAATGCGATTCGTGCATTAATGAAATTAAGCCCATCCGAAGCTACCATTATCCGTGATGCCAAAGAGGAAACTGTCCCAGCAGCATCTCTTAAAATAGGCGATACTTTAATCGTACGGCCGGGTGACGGATTTGCTGCTGATGGAATTATTATTGATGGAAATACTTCGGTAGACGAAAGCTCTCTTACAGGCGAATCCATCCCCATCGATCGAGGGCTCGGAGCCAGAGTAATGGCAGGCACTATTAATCGCTTTGGTGTGGTTAAAGTTAAAATGGATCGCGAAGTAACAGATACCACACTTGCCAAAATCTTTAAAATCGTAGAAGAGGCGCAACATCAAAAAGCGCCTACTCAACGGCTCATTGAAAAATATGGCGGCCCCTATACAGCAGTGATTCTAACAATGACACTTCTTACTTTTTTAGGCGCTTGGCATTGGAAATATTATTCATGGCAAGATAGCCTTTATCTTGCCATGACTCTGATGGTGGTCGCTTCGCCGTGCGCCCTTGTGCTCTCGATTCCATCTGCAGTACTCGCAGCAATTGCCGCAGGAGCTTGGCGCGGAATTCTTTTTAAAGGTGGTCGCGCAGTGGAAACCATTGGCCAAGTAAAAGTTGTTGCCTTTGATAAAACAGGCACGTTGACCGTAGGCAAACCACGTCTAACCGAAACCCGTTATACAGAAGGCGTTTCAAGCGAACAAGTTTTATCCCAAGTAGCCTCTTTAGAACAATATTCTGAGCATCCACTGGCCCAAGTGCTTGTTCACGAGGCTCAATCACGCGGAATCCAATTTCTAAAAGCTACCAATAGCCGGGCTATACCTGGCATGGGAATAGAGGGGAATGTGCATGGAAAACATTTACGAATCGGTAGTGAAGCCTTTGTGTGCCTCCATGGAGGAATGGAAGAATGGGTTCGCGAAACTTTAGTGGATTTTCGTTCACGCGGTCTCACCTGTTTGGTGGCTGCAAATCAAAAACCTCTAGCCGTGTTTGGAGTATCCGATAGTTTACGACCAGGCGCCATCAAAACCATTCAGGAATTGACCGCTCTCGATATAGAGCCTGTGATGCTTACAGGCGACCACGCTGCTTCCGCTGCTGAATTTGCCAAGCAATTAAGATTAAACCATTTTCATGCTAGCCTTTTACCACATCAAAAGGTGGAAGTGCTCCATCAATTAGCCGACAAACACAAAGTCGTTGCTATGGTTGGTGATGGCGTGAACGATGCACCAGCCCTTGTAAGCGCTCAAGTAGGTATCGCTATGGGTGGCAGTGGCAGTGATGCCGCACTAGAAAATGCAGATATTGTTTTAATGAGTGATGATATTGAGCGAATACCCGAAATTATTAAACTTGGGCGCCGAACCCAATCTATTATTACCCAAAATCTCTTTTTTGCTATTGGGGTGATTATCGTCCTGGTAATGAGTACTTTCTTTTGGAAGCTTTCCTTAGCTGCAGGAGTAATAGGCCATGAAGGCAGCACCGTGTTAGTAGTGTTCAATAGTCTTCGGTTACTGCGCTCAACTAGATAAAACTAAAAAATGAACAGCCTGCTACACGCTTACTTCCATGTGATACCGTGTATCATTTCCTAAGTGTTCCTCAAAAGTCAAAAAATAACAGCCCTTTGTAACGGCAAGTCTTCGTTTAAGGACTTTCATATTATCAAATTAAATATACTTCTAGTCTTTTTTCTTTTTCCAAATTCCCATTCTTACACTTTGGAGCACTACAAACCCCCATCCCATTAAAAAGACTGGCAAGAAATACCAAAGTTGTGCCAGCGCTAAGATTGCTACAAAAACAATAAGGCTTATCGCAAAACAACCGCCCACCACAAAGTTCTCTTTGAATTGACGACTCGGAGGCATGGCCAAGGATAGTGAGAAGTGAAAAATTAGAAATTAAA
>CAZNSF010000281.1:0-2978 GCA_964575565.1 uncultured Verrucomicrobiota bacterium
ATTTCTGAAACTGCAAAAACAATTTGGGAACTTGTAGAACTTCATCTCTCAACAGGATTTTAAGTTTCGGAAACAGATTTTAGAGCTTCGGTCCATCGTTTTAAACGCCAGCTAATAAATCCTAGAAGGATTACTCCGACCACGCCTTCAACCAAAAAAGCATAAACCAATTTTCCGCGAAACAAAGCCAGCCCTAAAGGAAGCAACCCACTAAGGCATGTAAATTCCAAAAGATATCGTTCTTGGCGCCTTGCAAAAAGCGAAGGGATAATGAGCTGACAAAGAGAAAGCGGAATAAGGCACCATACCGCAATTCGCAAATAGCTAATAACCTCCGGATCCGAAGAACCTCTCAATAGTTGAAAACCAAGGTCGGCAAACAAACAAATACCTGTTGCTGCAACTAAGAGAATCGTTGCTCCTAAGGCAAGTGCGCGGCGAACAATTTTTGTTTCGTGAGAAAGGTCCCTCTGTAAAGAAGTAGCCGTTTTTGGGAAAACCACGATAGAAATAGGACCTATTAAAAAAAAGATAATGCGGCCTAAAATTATTACTTGAGTAAAAAGACCTGCTTCGGGAGGCTCATAAAGGCGGCGAATGATCAAAAGATCTACACCACAAATACAGTAGGTAGAGAGAGCTGCAAGAGCTGGAGCAATCCATTCTTTTTTAGATGGGAGAAGTTGTCTAAATGGCAATTGATTCCAACCAGGCCATGAAATACGGCAAAATGTAAAAGCGGCTATCATTCCTCCAAAAAGGGTTGTGGCTACGACTGCCCCACTTAAAGGTGTTTTGAAATAAATACCGAGCCAGCCAATACCAATTCGAAAGATAGCTCCCAATAATCCACCAAAGGCAAGCAGGTAAAACCATTGGCGTGCTGTAGCAAGCGGACCTGCCAAACTTAAAACCATGCTTAAACCTGTGCCAATGATAGTTACACATACAACAGTAAGGTTTGTTGTTTCTAGCCACCAGGCAATCCAAGGAAGAAATCCTAATGCAAGCAGCGTGCTCGTTGCACAAAAAATAGTAACAACGACAACAAGCGCATACCAACATTGTTCAACTTCCTTATCACGAGAGGCGTGGGTAAGCTCTGCCCATTGCCGCATAAGCATATTCGTATAAATACCAACAGGAAGAGAAATAAAAGCACCAAGAGCAAAAAGGGCATTCATTAACCCAAAATCTGCCAGACCCAAATACCGTCCCATCATACATTGGAACACATAATTTAGTGCCGAAGCCAAAATATTAAAAACAAAAAGCAATAAGCTCGCAGAATAAAAGCTTTTTGGTGTGAAAGAAGATGTTTTCAAAAAACTACGTCTGATGAAGTTTTTTCTCTCTACAAAACCACCTCCACAAACCATATATCATTCCTCCTCCGATAAAGATGGTGATAGAAATTAAGGAAACCCAAAATCCAATGGTGGGTGGTCGATATTCCATACGGATGACATGTTTGCCTTGGGATAATTCGATCGCACGCATCAAAAAGTTTGCTTTAAAGATTTTTACTGGTTTTTCATCTACCCACGCTTTCCAATCGGGATCCCATTTTTCACTTATCACTAACATGGTGGGCGATTCAGCAGAAGTTTGAATCTCTAATCGATTGCTTTGGTGGCGAGTAATACGGGGGGCACTCAACAAAACATTTAATTTCGGACTTTGGATGTTATCCTGTTGCGAGGGAGGTAAAACTTTTAGATTTGTTTGTTTACTAATAGCAGGAATTATTCTTATCCCAACAGGTTTTTCTTCTAATACAACTGTTTCGCGAAAATTATGGGCTGGGTGGATGGTTTGGGAAAGCACAGCGTCTTCACCTTCATTGACCACACAAGCAGATGAAGCAAGCCAAGCACGCGGCATAAAGTCATCGCGTTTGTAAACATAAATGCCATCCCACTGACCAGCAAGCGTCAGTTTAATATAAGGATCAACCATAATGGGACCAGGATTAATGGCATATTTTATATTAAAAAAGTCGCAATAACGATCCGAACGTATGAAATGGTTTTGTGCATAATTGAAAAACTTCTGATAATCCGTAGGCATCCGAGAAATTGCAGGTGGATCTACGATAGGAATATCATGGAAGGGTAAAATGCTTGTTACCAGTTGATTCATAAAGAAGTGTTGTTGTGTTCCATAGGCTTTTACGCGGTAAAAGTCGTGGTCTTGTCTTAGAAAATTAACAAGATCATTTTTAAAGTAATAATCTTTCCAATTATAAAATTGAATATAACGTTTGGCGTTGAAACCTAAATCGAACATTGTTACCAAAAGGACTAAGCTCCAAGGAATATAAGTGCGTAGTTTCGAAGTTGAATATTGAAACTTAAAATGAGCTATAAACACACACCAAACAGCGCTTGCTGAAAGAGCTAAAAATAATCCTGTGCGCGTAAGGCTTGCCAGAATCATTCGGGTGCGTTCGATAAAAATATATCCATAAGGAGAAGTTAAATCCGTAGGCTGATACAAAAAACCTGCAACGAAGTTAGATTTAAAACTAAAAATCCAAGCCAACGCCCCAAGGGCAACCCCTATCAACATTGTAGTTACAAGAAATCGTTGCCAACGAGACCAGCTTAAAATTTCGGATTTTTCAATGGGAGGATTGCCACTAGCTGTCAGCTGTGATTTTCCATTCTCAACTTTTAATTTTTCATTTTTAATCGCCATGATTCGACGATAGAGCCAATCGACTCCATAAGCGGCAAGCGCACAAACTGCAAATGCTACAAAAAAGGTCCAGCGATGAGGATTCCGCTGTGATTTCATGGTGGGCAGTTGGTAAAACAACCAAAAAAGTCCTCCTTCACGACCAAAGCTAAGGAGCAACGACCCTATAGCCATCACTATAAAAAGTCGCACTTGCCAAATTCGCCAACAAGCAATCCCTCCTAAAATAGCAAATCCAAGAGGAAGAAGTCCCATGTAATCATCAGAAAGCCGCAAAG
>CAZNSF010000282.1:0-3006 GCA_964575565.1 uncultured Verrucomicrobiota bacterium
CTTTCTTAAGAGCAGCTTCGAGGATCTCCGGTGCCGTTTCGGCTCGGAAATTTAAAATAAGTTCACCTTCTTGGGCCAAATCCGACAAGCTTTGAGATAACTCTGGGATATGATCATTGCGTACCAGATTTAAAACAGCGATTTCACCGCTTTCATCTTTCGGAGAAAAAGTCATTTTCAAATGAGCGATCTCTGCTCCTACCACATTTAATTGCGCCCGGAGAGAGTCGGCGAGATTCATCAGGAATGGATCTGCATCGAAAGGTTTTTGCGCGGAAATACGGAGAGTGGTATTTAGCCACCCCAGGAGGGCTTCTCCCTCCGCATAAAGATCGTAATCGATTTGCATCGTTTCACCTGCTTTTTGTTCAGAGGTAGTGATGCGATTAAACCATGGCTCTAACCCGGAGCCTTCTCGGGCTGAACATATGAATATTTCGGCCTTCGGAAAATGGTTTCTTAGAGTTTGTGTAAGGATTTCGGTGCGCCCACGATCCAAAAGGTCGCATTTATTGATGATAATAATATCAGCTTCTTCGAGCTGTTTACGATAAACGTAAATAACTTTCTCTGAAAACTTTTTCCCATCTTCCAGATTAAAAATACGAAGAGCGCGGATGGAATCAATGAGTACACTTAAAGGAGCAATTGTAAATTTTTCTCCATACATACGTCGCAAAGGGTAACTGACGGTGGCTACAAGGTCGGTACAACTTCCTACCGGCTCGGCAATAAAGATATCAGGCCTAGAGTCCTTCTCCAACTTTTGAGCCGCTTCTTGTAATGAATGAAATCGGCAACAAAAACAGCCGCCAGCAATTTCTTCTACTGGAAAACCGCCTGAAGAAAACAAGGCAGTATCTACAAGCCCAGCGCCTTGATCATTAGAGATTAAACCCACTCTTAAACCTTGTTTTTTGAGATGTTGCGCTAGTTTAAGAACAGCTGTGGATTTGCCAGCGCCTAAGAAGCCGCCGATCATAATGTAGCGCGCTTTGGTTTTCATTTAGGTTCTTGATCTAACATTTTATCGATTGTTCCATCAAGGAATTGGGTGTAACCGTTAACATCCAGGGCATTGGGTTCCGGTTCCCCTTTTACTTGGTACAACCAACCTTTGCCATAAGGATCGGACTTAATAATCTCGGAATTTTCTTCGAGCGCTAAGTTAGCGCCATAAAACTCACCGCTTACAACACAATAAAGATCAGTAATGGCTTTAAAACCTTCTAACCAGCCAATCACTTGGCCTACTTCGACTGCTTGATCTTTTTTAATTTCGAAGCCGTACTCTACAATATCGCCAAGCATGCGGGTGGCAAATTTAGTTAAACCCACTTGCCAAAGAGTTGGTTCTACTTCGACTAACCAAAAGTGGGCAGTGGTATAAAGATAATTGGCGGGGAGACGCGTGGAAAAACGCGAACGTTTATAGGCAATGAGTGCTTGAGGAGTAGACACTTGGAAAGTGCAAAAGCGATCTATCTTACTTCTTTACATCTAGGCAAACGAGGGTTCCTTGAGCATTACGAGCATAAATCCTGCCGTTCGAAAGGACTGGTACTGACCAACACTTTCCACCAATCACCTGTGCACGTGTAATTTCCTTGTAAGCCTCCGGAGAAGCTTCTGCAACAACTAGCTCACCGGAAGTGGTTAAAAGAATCAATTTACCATCTGCAATCGCTACAGAACCTGCATTCCCCACTTTTTGCACCCATTGGACTTTACCGGTTTGGAAATCAAGGCATTTGAGCGGGCTATCTTTATCGATCTGCCCATCGTAGCCATACAAATAACCTTTCCAAAGAACAGACGAACTAGTCTGATTTTTCATTTCTTTACTTTCCCAGACTAAACTGGGTTTGCCTTGAGAAAGATCAAGGAGGGCACATCCTTTACCGTAGCCTGTAGAGATAAAGATTTTATTATCCGAAATAATAGGATCGGCTGCATTAATCTTATTTCCATTACTCCAGGAGTATTTCCAAAATTCCTTTCCGCTGGAGGCATCTAATCCAACAATCTCCAAAGCAGCAAAGACTGCAATGCCGTGTGTTCCGCCTATCGTAAAAGGGATGGGTGTAGCGTAACTTGCTGCACCAGGACCGGTTTCCCATATTTTCTTACCTGTTTTCTTATCCAGAGCAACGCCACTGGCTCCTACGTTTAGGATTACCATTTGATCGAGAATGAGAGGAGAGCCTTCAAAACCCCAGTTCGGATATTTAGCCTTTAGATCATTTTGAGCATGGGTAGACCAAACGATTTTTCCGGAAGCTGTATCGAAGCAAAAAATTTGCCCTTCATTACCAAGCGTATAAACTTCGTTTCCATCCACAGCGGGTGTAGCTCCAGGGCCACCTTCATACATCTTTGGATTGAGACCGCAGGGATAAGAATGTTTCCAAAGCGTTTTTCCTGTTTCGCTATCAAAACAAAAAATGGTTTCTTCTTTATTCACATTGCCCATGGTGTAAAGGCGACCATTGCTTACGGTTACAGAAGAAAATCCGGTCCCAATCTCTGCTTTCCAAAGTTGTTTTGGGCCTTCTTTTGGCCAGGAGGTTGACCATCCTGTTTCAGCTGAAACCCCGTCGTAATTAGGTCCTCGCCAATGAGGCCAATCGTAGATGTTTTTCGTTTCCAAATCCTTGGGCACAATCAATGAATTGGTGATTGCTTCTTCGGCGTTAGTTTTAGTTCTGACCCATACCGTTAGCAATAAAACCAAACAACTGCCTACGGTTAGATATACAAAAGGTTTTAACAGGTGATGCTTCATAGCAAACACTTTTAACAAGTAGACTCTTAGTGTCAATTTCAAAGCTCTCTTTTACCGAACATCTAAACAAACGAGGTTCCCTGTGGAATTGCGAACATAAATTTTTCCATTCGAAAGCACTGGCACTGTCCAACACTTGCCGCCGATTACTTGCGCTCGCGTAAGTTCTTTGTAAGCATCTGGCGAAGCTTCTGCAATCACGAGTTCACCGGAAGTTGTTA
>CAZNSF010000283.1:0-4225 GCA_964575565.1 uncultured Verrucomicrobiota bacterium
ATTTAAAAAACAAGCTGCAGTCATAGTTCCGCCATTACGGCCTGCTGAGTTTTTCATATAGGCTATATCACTCTTCATTCGTTCCTGATATTCAGGCCAAAGCGGCATCGGCCATACCCTTTCCCCTGTTTGATCCGAAGCCTTGCGCAATTTTTCTAGCAAAGGATCGTGATTACTTAGCAACGCCGCGCATTCACTTCCAAAACAAACCTGGCACGCACCAGTAAGTGTGGCGATATCCACCATCGCACGTGGCTTAAGACGTTGAGCATAAGTAAGTGCGTCTGCTAGAACAATACGACCTTCGGCATCGGTATTAATCACTTCCACATATTTGCCTGAAAGGGTTTTGATAAGATCACCCGGCCGATAAGCGGTAGCAGACGGCAAATTTTCAGCAGCGGAAACAAGTCCCGTAACATTGATGGGCAAACGTAAGGTAGAGACTGCATCCATCACTGCGAGAACAGCCACTCCGCCACACTTATCGAATTTCATCGCATCCATGTTATCGCTACCTTTAATAGAAATACCTCCACTATCAAAAGTTAAACCCTTGCCAACAATGACATAAGGCGGATCTTTACGCGAAACACCGCGGTAATCTAACTGAATAAATCTTGGAGTATTGATACTCCCCTGCCCCACTGCAAGGAGACCGCCGAATCCATCGCGCTTAAGACGAGGCACATCCCAAATTTTGCAGTCTAACTTACGGCGGCGAGCTAATTTCTGCGCTTCAAGGGCAAGGGCTGATGGTGTTGAAAAGTTACCTGGCTGGTTAGCAAGATCCCGCGCATAACGAACAGCGCTAGCCATATGTTCGGCATAACGTAAATCCGTACCTGGAATTGATTTTGTAAAAACAACTAACTGCAAAATGTCTTCTAGAGCTTCTTTTGGAGGAACGTTCGAAAAAGTATTAAAATGATAGGTTGCTTCCTCAACGGCCTGCGAAAAAATAGTAACCTCGAATGATTTAATTGACGGAATAATTCCTAGAGAACGAATTCTGTATTGGTGGAGTTGTCGAATTGCCTTAGCCAAACAACGCTGTTGGATCGCATTACGGGTTGATTCTCCAAGACCTACGAGGGCCAAAAAAGAAGGTGTGATTTTACCAAGTGTGGGAAAAATAACTACAGAGCCTTCCTTGCCATAAAATTTGTGAATAGCGGCGGCTTCCGCGCAAATTTTAGAAAGAACAGGCCCGAATATCTTCCATGGAGGAGAAGCGGAGGAAAAGCAAGGAACAGGAATAATAACAGCATCAAGTTTTGCTTTTGACGGTTCTGATATAGAAGTGCTAACTTTTGTACTCAACATGTTGGACTAGAAACATATAGAAAAAGCTAAGTAAAGGAAAAACTAAAAATATAACATGATATAAATTTTCCCTATCGACCATTCATGAACCATCATCCTTTTAAAAGACCTCACAGCGAAATATGTGTCGGCACAGACAATGGCGAGTAAAAAATCGTGTTATATTCAATTATGAGCCACTTCCTATTTGCTTCCTTTTATAATAAAGTAAATTACTTTTTAGATCCGTATTTCTCACCAGAAGCTCTCAAGGCAGCATTGTTTTTAGCTCTGTTAAGTAGTTGGGTGCTCGTAGGTCTCTTTGCCTACCTTAATCGTTATACACACCGTCACTATTTTGCTCTTTGGACCGTAGCATGGTTATTTTACACTATCTGGCTAACTACCACTCTACTGTATTTATCGATAAAAAATACCGCTCCATGGGAATGGATTAGGCCGGCAAGCATTGGAATTTCGGCAATCTATCTTTTTATGGGTTCGCTGCATTTTAGCGGCAACCAAAGAGGTAAAAAAGAATTACGCCTGATGGTATGCTTTGTTGCTGCCTGGAGTTATGTTGCTCAACATTACCTTAAAGGTTTTATCTGGTTTTCATTACCGCTATTTCTCATTTTAAGCTTAGCTAGCTTTTTTACAGCAGGCTATTTTTTCCAAAAACGATTAAACCATCGTTATATTGGTGTGAGCATGCTTGGGCTAGGCTTTATACTATGGGGACTGCAAATGGCTTTTTATCCATTTATCGAAATATCCCACTTTCTGCGCCCTACAGGTTTAGTGACTGCTTCGATTACCCAACTAGTGATTGCCATAGGCATGGTTGTTTTAATGCTCGAAGAAGTCCGTGGCGAAACCATCGCATTACAAGATCAAGTAAAAACAGATGCGCGCCTCATGCGCAAATTCCAAAGCGAAATTGGATTTTCAAAAAATAAATACGAACATATCTTGGAGTATACGAGCGATAGTGTCTTTACTATAGATCCTCGCACTCTTCAAATTTTGGAAATCAACCGTGCTGCTCAAATTTTAGCCGGTTATTCTAGCGAGGAGCTCTTTCAACTTCGTTTTGTTGATCTTTGCGCCTTCCTAAAAGAAAAGGAACAGGTCATTGCTAACGATCCGTACCAAATCCAAAAAATTTTTTCCACTTATGGGAATATGTCTCTGCAACGTAAAGACAATGTGCTGGTAACTGTAGAGGGTTCTGCTTCCGTAATGACCCATGCAACAAAAGGACAAACGGTGCAGGTTTTTTTGCGTGAAGTAACCGATCGTCGTTACCTCGAACAACAACTACAACAAGCTGAAAAACTTTCGACTCTTGGTCAGTTAATTTCCGGTGTTGCGCATGAACTCAATAACCCTTTATCGGTTATTAATGGTTATGCCCAACTGCTTACCATGCGGCCTTCTGTGGATGAAAAAATTCGCGCAGACCTGCTAAAAATCCAACACGAAAGCGAGCGTGCCAGTAAGATCGTGCATAATTTTTTATCGTTCGCACGTAAGTATCCTATGGAAAAAGCCTATGTCCAATTAAACGATTTGATTGAAGCTACTCTGGAATTATTGGACTACGATTTGCGCGCCTCCGGCATTCGAATTGAACGCGAATTGAGTAAAAATTTACCTAAGGTTTTTGCGGATCCAAACCAAATGGAACAGGTCTTTCTCAACATTATAAATAACGCAACGCAGGCCATGGAGGGGATTTCCAACGAAAAAATATTAAAGATCCACACCGAAAGCACCGCTCCCCATGTAAGAGTAGAAATCATTGATTCTGGAGATGGAATTCCTACTGCTTTGTTGAATAAAATCTTTGACCCATTTTTTTCTACCAAGGAGCTCGGTGCAGGGACTGGCTTAGGCTTAAGCATTTCTCATAATATCATCAAAGAACATTCTGGTAACATTTACGCTAAAAATCGACCGGAAGGAGGCGCCGTATTCACGATCGAATTACCTATTGCCTATACTGAAAAACCTCAACCAAACGATACACCATCCTCATCCATAAGCGGCCTATTCAAAAAAACCTTTTTTCCGACCGCCACCCGTCCTCCTTTTCAAGTTCTCGTGGTGGATGATGAAACTTCTATCCAGGAGATTTTTTCAGAACTATTAAAAGACCGTTCATGCCAAGTTCACGGTGCCAGCACAGGTTTACAAGCAATGAAATTTATCGAAAATCAATCCTTAGACCTTATTCTTTGTGACCTTAAAATGCCTGGAATGGATGGGCAGCGTTTGTACGAAAAAACAAAAGAAATAAAACCAGAAATTACTAAAAATTTTATCTTTATTACAGGGGACACTCTTTCGAAAAAGACCTCCGAATTCTTACAGGCTTGCAATCGTCGCTGGATACATAAGCCTTTTAATTTTTTGGAGGTCGAAAAATTGCTTAGGGAGCACTTCCAAAAAATCTTGGATGAAGAAAATATTGCTTCGACTAAAAGTTCAAACATTTGACCAGTGAAAATTGCGATCTTGGGCGGTACCTTTAATCCTATTCATCACGGGCACCTTTTGATTGCAGAAAATGCAGTAAAATCGCTTAGCCTCGATAAAGTTTTTTTTGTGCCTTGCTCTACCCCACCTCACAAAACAGAAAGCCAATTATTACCAGACCACCACCGCACGGCAATGGTACGGCTTGGGATATCTGGCAAACGGAAGTTTGATATACTCACATTTGAAATTGACCGCAAAGGAACATCCTATACGGTAGATACTATTGGTTATGTATCTTCGCAACATCCAAACGATCAGATTTTTTTTATTTTGGGATCTGATAATTTTCAGGAAATTGGGAGTTGGCGTTCTTTCCAAAAGCTCGCGACTCTTTGTGAGTTTTTTGTGGTCGAACGCCCCGGCTGCTCGCTCAAAC
>CAZNSF010000284.1:0-3706 GCA_964575565.1 uncultured Verrucomicrobiota bacterium
CCAAGTTGGGATTGATACGGCAGGCATCATAAAGGCCGTGTTAAAGTGAAATACCCCGTGCTTCCGCACGGGGCTTTTTATAAAAAAGAAAACATTTATATCACTGCGCCGAAGCCCGCCTTCGCATGAAGCTTCGGCGGACACGTCGGCGAGCTCGCCTGTCCATCGTAGCCTTGGCGGAAGTGGATCCCTCGCCATTCATCCCCGCGCTCTCGCGCCGGGCTTTCTGGCGAAGGCGAGTAAAAATCTGGGAAGCTTCGGGTTCATATTCAAACTTTTGATCGGGTTTATTTCACTCTTATTTTGATAGATTTACTTGATCAAAACAGATCTTGTGTTACTAGTTAAATGTTATGGCTAAGTTTGCGTATACAGCGATGGATGCCAAAGGCTCCGAGAGTAAAGGCACTCTTGATGCAGCCAGCAAGGATGAAGCGCTAACCCTTTTAAGAGAAAAGGGTCTTTTCCCAACAAGTGTAGTTGAAGTCGGAGAAGCTAAAAAAGATTCTAAGGGAACATCCCCCACAGCCTCCAAAAGTTCTGCAGCCAATAAAGCCGCTGGTAAAAAGGGACTAAACCTGAACTTGAATGCACTCTGGGGTGGTACCGGTGTTGGCGCTAAAGCGCTCAGCAGTATGACACGCCAACTTGCTACCCTCGTTGATGCAGGCCTCCCTCTCCTTAAAGGTCTTTTTATTTTGATGAAGCAGGAACGTAATGTTACCCTTAAAGGCATTCTCGGCGAATTAGCGAGCGCTGTAGAAAGTGGCAGTACTTTTTCAGAGGCGCTTTATCGATTTCCTAAGGTTTTCAATAGACTCTACATTAGCATGGTTAAAGCAGGTGAGGTTAGCGGCGCCTTAGATGTGGTGCTTGAGCGTCTTGCTCAATTCATGGAAAAAGCCGAAAAGATTAAGGGCAAAATTAAAGCTGCGTTATTTTATCCGATAGCCATCATGGTCATTACGGTTGGTATTTTGAGTTTTTTAATGACAGTAATTGTTCCAAAATTCCGTGTTATTTTTAGTGATATGGCTGGCGGAAAATCATTGCCGGCATTTACGGAAATTGTTCTTGGAATCAGCGATCTTGTTAAAAATAATTTTCTGATAGTATTGGGAATTCTAGTTGCACTTGGAATTGCCTTTAAACTTTTTATTAAAACTGCCACCGGCCGTCTTCTGGTTGATAAATGTATGATGCGTATGCCGGTCTTTGGAGATTTAATTCGGAAATCTTCGATTGCGCGTTTTACACGCACCTTCGGCACTTTAACCTCCAGCGGTGTGCCTATTCTCCCAGCTTTAATGATTGTTAAAGAAACAAGCGGTAACCGAGTTATTTCTGATGCCATTGGCAAAATTCATGATAGCGTGAAGGAAGGCGAAAGCATTGTTCAACCTCTAGAAGCTTCACGCGCCTTTCCACCAATGGTTGTAAGTATGATCGATGTAGGCGAGACTACAGGGGCATTACCTGAAATGTTAATGAAGATCGCGGATAATTACGAAGATGAAGTGGATAATTCCATTGCAGCTATGCTTTCTCTTTTGGAGCCGATCATGATCGTCTTTTTGGCAGTGGTCGTTGGCAGTATTGTCATTGCCCTCTTCTTACCTCTCATCGATATCATTACCAGGATGAGCGAAAGTCAAGGTTAACAAAAAATCACCACCAAGGGTGATCGGAAGTGATGGCTTTAAGTTAAAGCTCAAACCATCTTAGGGTGGAAGGCCCCTTTTATACGCGTCTAACTTCAGCCAATTCTAAGATCGCAATTTCCCAGACAAGAGATTCGTTGATGTTGCGGGAAAGCTGACGTGCGAGGGTTTCTAGAATTTGTACAGCGGAAATATGAAAATGTTGAGTGTGGTACCACTCTAAAATAGTTTTCAAAAAGTTGTTTCGCTCATGCAAATAATTTGCCTGGGCCCGTGCTTCCATTTGTTGTTCCAAACGTTCCCGCTGGGAGGTTTCGAGATGTTCTAAGGAGGGATCATCTAAAAGCTGTTTGCCTTCCTTTATTTTTTGTTCGCGCACTTCCTTGAGTAGTCCAAGCACTTTACCAGTAAATCCATAAGCTCTTAAAATAGTAGAGTCCGAAGAAGAAATGGGTTGGGTAAATTCCTTAAGCCATTCTTCGATCTGTTGTTCATGCTCTGTTTTCCCCTTTTTACTAGCTGGGCGAAATGGCACCCGAAGACAGCGCGAAAGAATTGTTTCTTTAAGTTGTTGGGGTTCTTCCGTAAGAAGAAGAAAGACTGTTTTGGAAGGCGGCTCTTCCAATGTTTTAAGAAAAGCATCTTGAGCTTCTGGCTGCAAACGATCTACTGCACGGATAATTACCACTTTTATCCGCGCAGAACTAGCTCGCAAGAAGATGGATTTTTCTAATTCGCGTATTTGGCTAATGAGAATACGACGAGATTGAGATCCTGGGCATACGATATAAATATCCGGGTGTTGATTTTTGGCAATCATTTTGCAAGACGAACATTGGCCACAAAAGTCACCATCGTTTTTCTCGCAATTAAGAGATTGCGCAAAGGCCAGCGCTATCATTTCTGTTTCCGATTCTTCGCCTGCAAATAAGTAACCATGGTGGATACGGCGATGTTCAAGAGAACGATTCAGTAAATTACAAACTAAAGGTTGTGAACCAATATCACGCCAAGACATGTAGGAAGTTTTAAAGATGAACGGTTAAAGATGAAAGTTAAAAAAATCTTTTAGTCTTAATGCTCTCTATTCCCATAGAGTATCAAGAAATTTTTTTTCGAAAAGTTCGGTTTGCCAAGGCAACCATTTTTCGATGATCTCAAAATCATTTAAATTCTTTGGTTTACGGATTACAATGGCTTCCAAGAGAGCATTAGGTATTAGAATCGATGGCGTTAAACCAAGGTCTTTGGCTACCGCATCTCTTGCTGTTCGAAGACGATTTAAATGGAGAGCAAATTGAGGGTTAAAGGGAGGTCTTTTTCCATGTTGAATCGGTGGCGGCCAATCCGCTGGCGGCAAAGCCCAAGCTCTTTTGAAAACTATCTTTAGGGATTCTACCCGTTGAGGTATCCACCGTTTGGGAAGTACAGGCCCTTGATGAAGATCGCCGTGCGGATACTTTATCGCCCATGTAACTAGCTCAAGCAATTTTTCATTGTTACAAACCATATACGATGGTCGATCTCGCTGCCGGGCTTCTTGGTCTCGCCACTGCCAAAGTTCACGTAGGATGGCAAGGCCTTGACGATCCAGATGAGAAGATCCTTTAATACGCCATGCTTCGTGAAAAGCTTTTGTCTGGTTGGTAGCAGAAGCTTTAAGAAGCTGTTCGCATTGCTGGCGATGCCATTCGGATCTTCCAAGGGTAGAAAGTTCCTCTCTTAACTTTTGTGTAACGAGTGGCAAAAAACGTGTATCATCCACAGCGTAATTAAGAAGTCGCGGTGGTAAAGGACGCTGCGACCAATCCGCTTTTTGGGCGCCATGATCCAGATGCTGACCGGCATATCGTTCTACCAATGCATCTAAGCCTAAGCGAGCTTGACCGGCAAAACGCGCGGCGAGCATCGTATCGAAAATAGCTATTGGGATAAAATTAAAATCTGCCTTTAACATTCGAAGGTCGTAATCTGCTCCATGGAAAATAAGAAGCTTGTCTTTTAGAGACTCAAAAAGAGGTTGAAGATCAAGGTCTGCCAAAGGA
>CAZNSF010000285.1:0-7489 GCA_964575565.1 uncultured Verrucomicrobiota bacterium
GGATCCATAATGCGCGCTGCCATTCCCGGTAAAAGCCGCCCCACAGACCCTATCCGATTGCCAATTTGCGGTTCGGCAGTAGATGTGGTGATTGGCGGGTCTGGAAGATTTGCGCTAGCTACTGGCGAAGTCTCGGTCAGCCCGTATCCTTGTAAAATCGGCACTTTAAACCTCTCCAGAAACGCTTGATATAAATCTGGCGGCAGTTTTTCAGCTCCCCCAACAATACAACGAAGAGAAGCTAGTTGCTCGGGCTCTGTCTTGCGCAAATAAGGCCGTAGAAAAGTAGGCGTTCCAAAAAGCACTGTGGCCTTTTCTTGCTGAATCGTTTCGGCAATCTTTTTGATTTCAAGAGGTGATGGAACTGTAATCACTCGTACTCTCTGTAAAAGCGCAAACCAAAGTGTAATTGTAAGCCCAAAGCTATGGAAAAGGGGCAAACAAGCCAACATCGTATCATCCCGCTTTAAAATACCGCAAGCAGCCACTTGCGCGACGTTGCCAAGAATATTTCGATGGCTCAAAATCACCCCTTTAGGATCACCCGAACTGCCGCTTGTAAAAAGAAGAGTGGCCTCTTGCCGATCACCTTGTTGTGGAATTTTTAGCCAACGCGCTAAAAGAGCAGGCGGACAAAGCCATATTGCAACAAGCCGAGCAAGAATATCTCCCTTTCCACACTCCTGAATTTCTTTACTAATATCACGAGTATCCGCAGGCCATGGAAAGTCTGTAAAACGACTTTTGAGCGCCCCAGCGCTGATCATCGTTTTAATTTCGGCGCGCCGGAGGCAAGATTCCGTGGCGGTACGACCTGCCGTAAAATTTAAATTCACTGGTACTTTACCTAAAAGCGTAAGGGCAAGGTTGGCAACCGCACCACCAATACCGGGCGGCAAAACAATTCCTACACGAACATCGGGGATACTCTTACGCCAACGTCTTGCAAGGACAATAGCAACAGCAAGCAACATTCCACGTGATATTACTCGACGTTTAGGAACTGTATCCATCATTGCCTCTCTCCACGGCTTATAGGCTAATGCCCTAAAACAAGCACCGCCAAGATGACTTTTTAATTCAGGTCTTTTTTGAAAAGCTTCCTCGCCGAGATCTAAAAAAACTTGTCGAGCTTGGCTCATGCTTATTTTATCCGGAGCAATAGGTTTTCCGAAATTTACAAAAACAGGATAAGGCCATTGACGCGGTGCTTTCCAAAAATATCGAAAGTCCGAAAAAGAAAAAACCGAGCCCCAAAGCGAATCTAAATAAACTGGCATTACAGGCACATCAGCTTGGCGCGCAATAAGCTCGAATCCCTTTCTTAAGCCTGATAACATCCCTGTGCGAGTAAGCTCACCTTCTGGGAAAATACATACCACCTCCCCTGCTTTCAGTTTTTCGGCTGTGGTACGAATAGCATCCTTTGCGTGCTTTGGTGAAATGGCAATCACACCTAAGATACGAAAAGCCCATCCTAACCACCATTTTTTGTGGAAGGCTTCAAACGCAATAAAACGAATAGGACGCGGACATGCGATTTGCAGGATAATTGCATCTACATAAGTTACATGGTTACTGATTAAGAGAACCCCGCCCTTCGGTAAATTTTCCACTCCATTGACACGTACACGATAAATGCATTTTGCGATCACCAATACGAATAAACGCAAAAGACTTTCTGGCAATAACCAAATAACATATAGTGCCACTGCGAGACTTGGAAAAAGGAGAATTAAAAATTGTTGTGGAGCGTTTAACCCTAAATATTTAGGTTGGGCTAAGATATATTGAATGCCCACGGCCAGAATGCCGCCCATATTAATCAATACATTCATAGCAGCAATCATTCTACCTCGACGCAGGTCACCCGCTTTATCCTGAAAATAGGCATTCAAAGGAACAATAAAAAGCCCTCCAAAAATACCTAAGAAAACAAGCCCTATATAAAACGTCATCGATTTTGGTAGAGAAAGACCAATCGGAATGAGAATCAGTGAAAGACCAATCCCGCCAATAGGCACGAGCCCTAGTTCAATCCGTCGCCGACAGAGAAAAGCCGCTAGTAAACTACCCAAAGCAACTCCTCCTCCTAACATTAAAAGTAAAATTCCTGTTTCAGTAACAGAACCAGTCTTTCCCTGATGTAATTCGCGGCCAAACTGCAAGAGGGTAAGATAAAGAACTCCCCCAAACGAATAAAAGTAAGCCACTCCCAAAGCGGCAAGGCGCAAGGGCTTTTCACGCCAAAGCTCGCTTACCTGAAGAAAATGCTGCCACAAAAGTTGTGGACGAAAAGGCTCGTGAGATTGTGCAGGGGTCTTCTCTACTCCTTGAAAAATTCCCCATGCAATGAATGCCCCTAAACTTAAACCGATAGTGCTCCATAGAGCTCCTTGCCATGGATCTTTGTTGTGGCTTTCTGTCCAATGATCAAAACCTATAGCGCCCGCAAGGCTGCCTAGTAATACTGCTATGATATACGACATTTCCATCCATCCCACAGCCATGCCGAGTCGTTCAGCGCCAACAAGTTCTTTTAAGACACCTTGTTTTGCGGGCGATACCACACATGCTTGGGTAGCCAATAATGTAAATCCAAGTACAGCAAGGCTTAAACTTTGAGAATAAAGTGCTGTAATGATTAAAAGCATTACCACCACCTGAAAACCCATGGCGTAATTCAAAACATCACGTTTTGAAAAGCGATCCGATAGCCAACCGACTAAGGGAGCAAATAACACGTAAGGAAAAACTAGAAGCGCTGCAAGCAATCCAACCACTTTTAAAGCCATCTCTGTGGGGAGTATAAATTGAGCTAGCCCAGCCAACGCTAACTTCGCCGCATTATCGTTAAATCCGATCTGCGCTTGCGCAATCAGAAGACAAATAAGAGATTTATTGGGGGATGGTGATTTCATGGGTAATGCACCTTTTTATGGCGACGAATAAAAAATATGATGTTTATAAAACACAGCAGCAAAAACATTCCGTGGAAAACAAGTCCCTGCCTTTTTGGGGATACATCTATTTCCCAGGTGGCGTAGAATCCGATTTCTCTTTATCTCCCCTTAAAAACTTAAAAATACCTTTACTTTGTTTATCGAGGTTATCGACAGCTGTTTTCCCCTTCTCCATTAATTCCCTTGCGTCTTTAATATTTTCATCTACCACTTGGACACCCAATCCTAAAAGGTTATGGGGCAGCGATTCAATCACAAGATTCATCACTAGTTTTTTGATATCTTGAGAGCTACTGATATTTTGATAAACACGATTTTTAGCATCGATTTGATAGATCATTGTCTTCGGAGGTTCGCGCTTCTCATCAATATAAACCACTTTCCCGAGCGAAAGAACGAACCCATCTATTTTTAGTTTTTTAGAGGATGTTGCTTGGTTTCCATTTTTATTTTGTAGACGTTTTAGATTAATTTCACTGTTTGCATTTCGCACTGCCACTACTTCTGGAATATCAATCGTAAGTTCTTTAAAATGCGGTTCTCCATAAAGAAAAGAAAAGGGATCGAAACTTGCATCCAATAATCCAATGGTCATTGCCCGTCTTTCTTTATATTGATTGATCGGATTAAGAACAGTAACGCCCTTAACGGATACATGTGTAAATGTCCATTTGATATCAAGACTCTCAATTTTAACAGAAAATCCTGTCGCCTTCTCAAGCGCGCTTTCTGCAATCCATGTTCCGATTGTGTTTCGCATAAGAACGGCCAGAACAACCAGGACGGTAAGGATAAGAACTGTTCTCCGAATAAATTTAAGCATACATTTGTTTAATGAATAATTTCTTAAAAACTATTTTGAAGTTTGTAACAAGATTTTATCGTGAAAACGAGATAAAAACAATGATGGTACAATAATATGAAATTTATGGTTTATTTATGTAAAAAAGAATCGCGTAAGATGAAAAAAGATGGGAGCTGCAAAACAAATAGAATCGATTCGATCTAACACACCCCCATGCCCTTCGATTAAAGTGCCATAATCTTTTACGCCACGGTCTCGCTTAATTGCCGACATCGTAAGACCTCCTGCAAAGCCCATCAAGGCAATCACTAAAGACATGACCGCGGCTTGTTGCGGAGTAAACGGAGTAATCCACCAAAGAAAAGTTCCAAGAAGAGTAGCACAGGCAATACCACCCACAAACCCTTCCCAGGTTTTGTTTGGGCTAATATTAGGGACTATCTTCCTTTTGCCAAAACATTTTCCCCATACGTATTGTAGTACATCGCTCATTTGAACAACCAAAATAAAAAAGAAAAGTAATTTTGCATTTTGCCCCTCATAATCTCGAATTCTTAAATTCAGCAAGGCTGGAGCATGGCTTACACAATAAACACATACCATCAAACCCCACTGAATTTTGGCAGTACGTTCGAGGAAACACTCATAATCTCCTGCCATCGCATTCCTAATGGGAATAAATAGAAACGCATAAACAGGAATCATGATACTAAAAAAGCCATCCTGCTCTGTAGCAACAAGAACATACTGAAGAGGTGTAAGAATAAAAAAGACCCAGAATAAAGACCGGTGATCGCCATGCCGTGTAGGAGTAAGAGTAATGAATTCTCTTAAAGCTCGAAAAGAAATAAGGGCAAAAAGAACTGTGGTTCCGGTATTTCCGCTAAGAAGTGCTATTCCAAAAATAGTACACATCACCCACCACGCACAAATTCGCGCATTTAAATTTTTAATTGTGGCTCGGGCTGATTCACTTGTAGCTTTTTGCTTAAGCAAGCATCCAATAATCGATGCTAACAAAAGTACTCCCAACACTCCTCCGCTCAACACACGCATTTGATGATCAAAAACAAGTTTCATTCTAAAAAATTTTCAGCTAGCTCTTTTGAGGTGTATTTTTAATCAACTCCTATTTGCTGAAGACGAATCACGGCTTCACGCGCCCTTTCAAGAAAGTTGGCCTTTGTTTCGTTCTCCATAATTTGCATGGGCGCACCAAAACTGATACAGCTTAAAAGAGGAACAGGTAATATTTCTCCTCTTGGTAAAATACGATTTAGGTTATCAATATGGACTGGCACCAGCTCAATGTCCGGCCGTTTTTTTCCAAGGTGGTAAAGCCCGCTTTTAAAAGGGCCTATTTCTGGTTCTGTATTCCGATGGCCTTCTGGAAAGATAACAAGAGAATATTTGTTTCCAATGGCTTCTAGCATTAAATCGATGGGATTATTATGTGCCGTAACCTTTTTCCTTTCAATGAGCACGGCGTTAAAGATTTTTGTGGCTACATAATAACGAAGTTTATTGACAGTCCAGTAATCATGGGCTGCTGCAGGGCGAGTTAATTCACGTATCGATTTGGGCAAACCTAGAAGCAGAGCTACCAGATCAAGATTGCTCGTATGATTCGCAAAATAAATTCGCTGTTGTGTGCTGGGTTGACAATTTACCCACCGAATTGTAGCACCGAAAAAAAAATTGGCTATGGCAACAGGCAAGTCCGATATCATTATTTCCCCAATTCTCTCACGATCATATAAATACGTCGAATAATCGTTAACATACAGCCAAGAATAATGACCATTAAGGCAAGCAACATCATATCTTCACGCCAATGCAATATAGATTCGATGATTGTAGCTAAACACGCTACCGTCACTACTGCCATCCGCTGTTGTTTGGCCATGGGACCGCAAAATGGTTGAGAAACACCTATAGCTCCACCTAAAGCGCGCACATAAGCCGTCGTTACAGCCAGCACTGCCGCAGCCCAACCGAAATCACCTCCCCATTTACTTAATGGAATCGAATAACCCGCGCAAACGAGAATAAGAACATCCGAAATGCGATCTGGAAATTCGTTATAAATCTCTCCGGAAGGTGTTCGAAAACCGCCTTCCACAGCTACCATTCCATCAAAAAGATTGCAAAGCAAACGTAGCTGAATAAATCCTGCAGCGTTTATGAGAAACATGATCTTCATTGCCAATCCTTGATTTGAACTAAAAACAAGGCATGCACCCGCTAATCCTGCGCAAACCACACTTAAAATTGAAATTTGATTAGGCTTCATTCCTCTTTTCGTAAGCCAATGGGCAATAGCTGCTGCCCATTTTGTATCCCGAGCACGAATTGGCCGCCGTGTAATACCTTGATTCTCCACAACTAATGGTGGTTGTTAGTATTCGGTGCTTGCTTGGGCAAAAGCTCCAATAAGGGAGCGATGGTCTTTCGAGAACACTCTCCCATTAGACAAATTTGGATCCAATTTCGATCAAGCAGATACTGACTGCGATAACTTAAAAAATACCCCTTTTCATCAAGCTGCTCTCCAACCAACTTCGATGAAATTCCTTTTGGCATAGGAATCGTAATCACTGCAGGCGCTGAATGCTCGTCTTGTACAAGAATGTGCAAACCTCTTTTTCGAAGTTCAGATTTTAACCAATAAGAAAGACGATCGATTTCCTTAAAAGGATCTTCTTGGCTTAAACGTTCTAACGACTTTTCTAATGCCCAAATAAGATTCGAAGAACTTGTAAAAGGCATCCCATCATGCATTGCATAAAACCCAAGATCTAAGTACTGCGGAAGTTTTTGAGAAGCAGCAGAGATCCGGTGATCGTAAAACACCATCGAAAGCCCGGAAAAAGCTTTTAAACCTTTTCCGCTAACACAAGAGGCAAGATGTACCCCATCTAAATCAACAGCCACCGTTCCAATTGAGCTAATACAATCAAGGCAAAGATGCAGGTTATGTTGCTGACAAATCTTTTTAAGTTCGGTCAGATTATTAAGAATGCCTGTCGAAGTTTCGCAGTGAGTGACCCAAAGCCATTTGATATTCGAGTTACTTTGAATGACCTTTTTAAGAGCTCCATAATCAAAGGGTTCTCCCCAATTTGTCTGAAACGTTTGGAATGATAACTGAAAGCGTTTAGCTTGTTCAATCAAGCGATTGCCAAATTCGCCATTACTTAAAATGAATCCCTTTCCCTTCTCTAAAGTTAATTGAGCAGCGACCACATCATTAGCTAAAGTTCCTGTGCCAATAAAGATTTCGACGTTTTGGGCATTAGCTACTTTGCATAACAAACCTTTGACGCGCTTAATTTTTCCTGCAAATTCACCTGATCGGTGAGAAACTGGCGCAAGCGCAAATGCTTTTTGAACCTCGGGATGTATATTCACTGGTCCGGGTAAGAGATTAACCGTTATTGGGGAATTTTGAGATCGATGCGCTCCATTGCCATTCGTATTACCACTGAAAGAGAATGGTTCAGAATCAGAACGAAATGATATCGGAAAAGTTTCCCCTTCTTCCTCAAGGACAGAAAACTTTTTCGACATATTTTTGATAACTGATACTGATTTTTCACGAAATGATTCTAGGGTTAAATACATCGGCTGGTATTGCGCTTCTGCAGTGCCAACGATTGGTCCGAATGGCACAAAACCAAGATGCTTGTACAATTTTAGCTGTCGAAGAGTTCCAGAAATA
>CAZNSF010000286.1:0-3165 GCA_964575565.1 uncultured Verrucomicrobiota bacterium
CCCCTTTTATAGCCCAAAAGGCGCCTCCTAAAATAATAATGGATGAAAGAGCAATCGCCGGCCATTTAAACCCAAGAAAATTGATATTCGTTTGTTTAACCATGGAAAGCATGGTTAATTTTTCCAGTTTGCTGAATCGGAAAATGGCATCGAAAATAAGCCGAGAAACAACTACTGCCGAAAAAACACTTGTTATAATACCTGCGCTCAAAGTAACTCCAAATCCTTGAACAGGGCCTGTGCCTAACCACGAAAGGACCAGCGCGGTAATCAGAGTGGTCACGTTTGCATCGATGATGGTGCTGAAAGCGCGGTTGTAGCCAGCATCAATAGCAGCAACCAAAGCTTTGCCTTTGCGTAATTCTTCGCGAATACGTTCATAGATTAAGACATTGGCATCTACGGCGATACCCACTGTTAAAATAATTCCTGCTACGCCGGGTAAAGTAAGCGTAAATTTAAAAATCGCGAGAATGCCGAAAAGAAGGATAATATTAATAACTAATGCGATGTTCGCGATAAAGCCGGCTCGCAAATAATAAAAAAGCATAAAAAGCACCACGAGCGCTAACCCTATTACGCCCGCCATAAGTCCGCTCCGAACAGAATCAGCTCCCAAAGAAGCATTGACCCCGCGCTCTTCGATAATGGTTACCGGGGTTTCGAGGGGATTTTCCAAAGCATTTGCAAGGTCAAAGGCTTCGCGCTGATTAAAGCCACCAGTACCACCACTAATTCTACCACTACTACCAATCTCACTATTAATAACTGGGGCCGAAATAAGTTTGCCATCCAAAACAATTGCTAGCTTATGATTAATATTTGCACGTGTTACCTTTCGAAAGATTTCTCCGCCCTCAGGATTTAGTTCGAAATGCACTTCGATTCCCCCAAGATCATGCACAGGGAAAGCCTTAACCAAATACTTACCCGTCAATTCTGGTTGAATCTTTACAAGAACTTCTTCGATGGAACTAGGTTTTCCTGATTTTGCTTTTGTTTCTTCCCTGACAAGCAATTCGTAGTTGGCGGGGGGAGGCATTTTGAGCGTCTTAAGCCGTTGAATTTCCATTGCGCTTTGCGGATGGACTAATCGGAATTCGAGATAGGCCACACGTTGAAGTTGGGAACGTGTGCTCGCTTTATCTTGTTCGTTCAAACCAGGGATTTGAACATTGATTCGATCTTCACCAACAGGCTGAAGGATAGGCTCTGAAATTCCTATAGGATCTAGGCGTTTACGTAAAACCTCTATGGCTTTTTCAACCACTCCTTGACGTTGAAAGCCGCGTTCCTTTTCCAATTTGGAAAGATCCAGCTTCAACATGTATGAGGTGCCGCCCTGCAGATCCAATCCAAGTTTGATTGCCTCGTCGAGAGGATGAAGATGGTAAACAGCGATGCCTATCGCAGCTAAGATAACGAGGAAGCGATTAAAAAGAGGACGATTCATACAAAAAGTTAAAAATGAGAAATTGGGGATTCAGACTCTGTATTAATTTTTTGGCTTTTCTTCTTTTGTTTCCTGCGGGAGTACTTGTTGAACGCCTGAGCGGAGCATTTCTACTTTGGTATTTTCAGCGATTTTTACGATTACACTCTTTTCCTTTACTTGACTGACGATTCCATAAATTCCGCCCGTGGTTAAAACACGATCACCTGCTTTTAAGGTATCGAGCATTTTCCGAAGCTCTTTCTGTTGTTTTTGCTGGGGACGAATAAGAACAAGATAGAAAATAGCAAAAATAAAGACGATCGGAAGAATCGATCCCAACAAATTGCGTAAAGGATCTTCACCCGGCTGAGGCGGCGCGCCCATTGCAAGGGATTGAGAAGCAAAAGACCAAAGGTTTAAAAGGGGATCTGTCATAGAATGGATAGATTTTGTTAAATCTGCATGAATATCAAGATGCTTTTCTATTAGAGCTTAAAAATTACCTTGCTATCCTTTATCTATACCAACCTAAACCAAACGGATTTAAAGTAAGCCGGGAAAGTGGTACTCACTGGAAAATCAAAGGATTGCGGAACCCAAATTTTCTCAGCAGTTTTTCGTTGAGCGCTAGAAATCCCCCTTTGAATAGCAGCAAGAAATCGATCGCTTTTCCATTCGGCAAGATTGGTTGAGACAAATAACCAACCGTCCTCGGCAACTAACGGTGCAGCTAAAGATACTAATTTTTCGAAATCGCGTTTTACCGAAAAATTTCCACTCTTTTTGCCATGAGAAAAAGAAGGAGGATCGATCATCACTATTCCGAAATGTTCTTTACGAGAGGAAAGCCTTCGAACGACTTTAATGGCATCGTCTATAAGAAATTGATGGGAGGCAGGATCTAAATCATTGATCATAAAATTGCGGCGACCCCATTCCAATGCGCTCCGAGATAAATCCACATTTATCGTTTGGCTAGCTCCACCCAAAGCCGCAGCTATTGAAAAACCACATGTGTATGCAAAAAGATTTAACACTCGTAGACCCTTGGATAAAATGCCGATCCGATAACGATTTTCTCGTTGATCCAGGAAAAGACCTATATGACCAGCGCCCAGTGGATCTAAAGAATAACGGATGCCATTTTCAAGAATTGTAAAGTTGCCAGGAGGGGGTTCTCCCCAAATTAAAGTTTTATTTTCGCGTCGTGCCCCTTGCTGTGCGCGACTAATGATAATTCCTTTAGGATGAAGCACAGCGCAGTCTCGTGGCTCCAATCCCACTTCGTTGTGGCGAAGGCGGGTGAAATCTTCCACATAAAGCCATTGATCCAAACAATCTATGCTGAGGAACGGAAAGCCGTCGGCTTCCCGGTGAATCAATCGATAAGCATTGGTTTGGCTTTCATCGATTAAAGATTGTCTTAAAATTCTTGCAGCTTCTAAACGTCGTTGTGCGATATCGACCAACCCAAAATAAGATGGCATAGGAGCTTTGAGAATAAGGCGATGCCCATCTTTGGGATGAGAAATTTCTAATTGCGCTGCATGGAGAAGAAGAGGTTCTTTTTCAACCGCCTTTGCAGGAGGATTATTTTCTTTTTGGATATCCCCTACGATTACTAATCCGTGCTTTGCTGCATGGAGACGCACTTGATGGGTTCGTCCAGTTTGGGGTTTTGCTTCCCAGAGTTGAAAACCGGAAGGAAGCTGGTGTAAAAATCGAAATTC
>CAZNSF010000287.1:0-2606 GCA_964575565.1 uncultured Verrucomicrobiota bacterium
AGTGTTGGTGGTTTTGGATCAGTAGCCTTTTCACCTCCAGTACTTAACATTTCTTTGATATCACGCAAGATACTTGCCAGGGTGCCTAAGGCACGCTGTTCAGGCTGTAAAGCGGGTGGCCACTCTTGCTTTTCTAGGCATTCAGAAGCTTTAACCATATCCTCGCGTGCTTTATCGAGATTGACCATGATTTCTGCTGGAATCGCATCTTGTAATTGAGTGCCTGCAAATTCATAAGTAGCTTGGGTGCGCTCGATAACAGTTTTTTGGGCTTCGAAGACTTCTTTGCCTGCCGCAAGGTAGGTCTCACGGTCTGTGGTTTGTGTCTCTTCAGATTTTAAAGTCCAAGTTCCGCGTACGACTCGGCGTTCTTCTTCGATAAGCCAATTTAAGATATCTACAAGTTGTTGAAGCTTTTTAGATAGAGGTCCGTTTCCGTTGTCTCCAGGTTGACCTTCGAATACTTTTTTATTAAACGGCCGAACTTGAACAAAATATATTTCGGAATCAACAGGCACAGGTTTTTCATCGGGTGACTTTAGGGCTTCTCCGCTTATACTATAACTCACCACATCGTAATCTTGGAGCTCTAGTTCATCAAGGTTAAGCGAAGCAGTAGTTTCCACAGTGCCTTTAGAAAGCTCATCCTTATCTAGCGGAAAGTTTTTAGTGGGTCCGCCATTTACAGAAATGTTTAATCGAAGTTTATTAAAACCAAATGGAGATTCACCTTGTGTTGTTACGGGAATAGACTCGATTTTTGTGGCCCACTGGTCTTTGGCCGGCTTAAGAATTTTTATGTGAGCAGAAAAGGGAGTTTTGGAAGGAACCTTAGGCTTTTGAGGCAGTTCTAGAGGTGTAAGGGAGGGGAGAATAGATGGTGGTTTTCGAAGTAAAAGAGGGGTTAAAACTAAAGAAGCAGCTAGCATAACCCAGAAAATAGTAGAACTCAATCGCAGGAATCGTTTCCATGGAACTTTGGCAAGGGTATTAAGGGTATCTCTCCAAAGCGCATTTCGAATGGCTGGCGAACAATAGCTAAGAGCAGGCGCTTCGAGACTTGCAGATAATCGCAAGCCAAGATCCGGGAATTTTTTTTCCGCATCTTGGGCTATACCAGCAATTCGTCGGCAGGATAACCAAGCATAAATGATCCCCAACGGAAGGCTAAAAAACATCATCTTCAATGCGATGGATGTAAAAGGTGGCAAGCCGGCAATATAATCGAGATTATGGCTGCCTAGGAAAGAGGTAAGGGCAAATTCTACAGCTAATGCAGTAAGTCCGCTCAATACCATTACTTGAGCCACCGTTCGCACCCAAAACATCCAACGTGTACGATGGAGTAAATGATCGATTTGTTTAAATGATGGAGATATATCCATAAAAATATTTCCTGAAAGATTTCCTTATTGAGAAAGACGTTTTTGTTTCAGTGCAATAGGCATTTGGCTTGCATGCATCCATGCATCTATGATTTCCCGAACGGCTGCACTCTCATCGGGCGTTAAAACCGGACGAGGTAAGCTAAAACTATTACGAATGTAAATGATTTGTTGGGCAATGTCAAGATTCGCTGTAAATGTGTAAGCGGATATCCCTTCTAATTTTTCTTGGGCGGAATAGAGATCCATATTTTTAGTTTTTTCTTGTATCATCTGCTGTGGCAATTTTAAGGCGATATTTTGCTCGAACTCGAGCGGATAACCTTCGTTAAGTTCTTGAGGCAATTTGCGTTTCCATACATCCAATTCATCAGCTGTCGAAATCCAAGGTGGAGGAAATCGGAATATTCCAGTTTCTAAATCATATACCGGCAGCCTAACCATCAGTTCAGCCGATAAAGGTTGGCTTAGAGAATTCGGTTCTTGGAATTTTACGGATTCCACAAAAGCCTCCGGCCAAACTTTTCGCATATAATGAACCATCGCGCGTTCGACAACATCCAGAGACTGGTGGCGTAATTGGGCGCGCCAGGAATAGTCTTCAAAACCTGCAAGTTGAATTTTTATTTTTCCATGTGCTATGGAACTGTCTGTTGGTAATTCAAGCTCTATATCGCAACGCGTTTTAGAATTATATCCTGGATGAAAGGCGGTAATGGTCTGGAAAGCTTCTTGGTCTGCATCAAAAACAAATGCTCTTTGACCTGCATCGCCAGGCGGCAGCATTCCAAATGGGCAAGATTCATCGGTAGTATCAAGCCAGAGGATGTTAGCCCCTCGAGGAACAGCGGCTAGGGCATGGTTAAATTGAAAATAGGGGAAGGATTCATCAAAAGGACGATGACGCGCTACCACAGCAAATATTGCAGGAATTCCCACTTCGCGCAGCAAGACAATGAGTAAGTTAGCTTTATCTTTGCAATCACCATATTGATTAGCCAAAATAGAAGCCGCAGTGCGTGGGCGAAAAGCGTTGGCGCCAATTTCAATGGCAATATAACGAAGAGAAGATACATAATCATAAAGCGCTCGAATTTTCGCATCATCATCTTTTAAGCCACTAGTGATCGAAAGTGCTGTTTTATGGATATGATCGTTAGGGGTATCGACTCCTCTTACAAGACGGCGATACCATTGGCCAAATTCCTTCCAATCGGCATA
>CAZNSF010000288.1:0-3214 GCA_964575565.1 uncultured Verrucomicrobiota bacterium
AAATGCAAAAGCTGTCGACCCTTGTTAGTCAACAAATTACTGAATCGCCGCAGCAAATGATTATTAAATCCGAAAAAACAAAACGGATGAGCACACGCGAATTACTCCAAAGTATACACTATTCTTCACGGCTCCCACGCAAACAATACGCCATGTTTTCTACAGAATTTCATTCTAGGATTGCCTTCCCCATTGCTAATCTCATTGTCTTTCTGATCGGGGTGCCTTTTGGAGTTTTTGGCCAACGTCAAAGCAATTTTCTAGCGATTGCAAATGCTCTTATGTTTTTTGCCGCATACACCCTCATGAGAGAGATCCTTCTAGTTTTTGGGCAAAGCGGTCGTCTTGCACCTTGGATGGCTGCATGGCTGCCCAATATTTTGTTCGCTCTTATTGGAGTAATTATGATTCGCAAATTACGTTAAAGATTTTAAAAATCGAATGCCTTCCAAACTCACCCATTACATAAATTCAGCAAAAAACTCTTCCGTATGGCTATTGATCGTCGGGGGATTTACTGCGGTATTAGGATTGTTCACTTTATTAGGGTGGCACTTAAGCCATGTGGTGATATTGCGGCTATTTCCAGATTTTGTCTTTATGCAATACAGCATCGCATGGGCATTTTTTCTTTGTGGTGCTGCTCTTATTTTACTTACTTTCGGTTGGTCTCGTATTGCATGGTGTTGCGGAATTGTTGTCTTTAGTTTCGGGCTGGCTACCTTATTTGAATATATCTGGGGATTCAATTTAGGAATTGATGATTTCTTTGTAAGAAATTTTCTTACTACTAAAGTCTCTTATCAAAATCATACTGTCACCGAAACAGCGCTTTCTAATTTGTGTTTCGTGCTTAGCGGGGCTTCCTTAATCATGATGGCTGATTCTTTGCTTTCTAAACATCGCCCTCTTATTTTAAGCCATATGGGCTCGATTATTGTTGCTTTGAGTATTCTAGCATTTTTCGGTTACTTAAGCGGTATTTCGGCAATCGCAAACGAGAAACGATTAACCTTGATGACTGTCCATGTAGCCACAGGTTTTATAGCGCTTGGCATTGGAATTAATATCTTTGCATGGCACGACAACAAAAGTCACAAGAGAGGCATTCCCCAATGGCTCCCTTTTCCCGTTGGAATCTGCTTATTAACAGCCAGCCTTTGTTTGTGGCAAGAAATCGTTGTGCAAGAACGTCTCCACGCGAAGCCTTCCTTTCTTCCTGCGGCCGTACTGATGGTCGGCTTCTTGACCTCTTCACTCGTTGCCCTTGTAATTTATGTTGCCCAAACAGCTCGGTCACGGGCAAAAGAAATGGAACTGATCAATCGAGAATTAGCTAAGCAAATCGCTGAACGCCATTTGGCAGAAGAAAAATTAAAAGCATCTAAACTGGAACTAGAACGAAGCAATCGTGAACTCGAAGATTTTGCTAGCGTAGCATCACATGATCTTCAGGAACCGCTCCGTAAAATCCAAGCCTTTGGCGATCGTCTTAAGGCCATTTGCCAAGAAAATCTTAATGACGAAGCCCGTGATTGTTTAGAGCGAATGCAGGATGCAGCGAAACGGATGCAAAACTTTATCAATGAACTCCTTACTTTTTCACAAGTCAGCACCCAAGCCCAAACTTTCCTTTTAACCGACCTTACAAAAATTACCCAAGAAGTTTTGGCCGATCTTGAAGTGAGAATTGAACAAACTGGAGGACAAATAAAGCTAGAAAGCTTACCGTCCATTGATGCGGATCCTATGCAGATGCGTCAACTCATACAAAACTTGATCAGCAATGCTTTAAAATTTCACCACAAAGGTGAAGCGCCCGTCATAAAAATCTATAGTAAATTGTTAAAAGGAAAAAATCTGCCTTTGCCAGCAAATCTTTCTGCTAATGGATTTTGCCAATTTATTGTCGAAGATAACGGGATAGGTTTTGATGAAAAGCATCTTGACCGTATTTTTACTGTCTTTCAACGTTTACACGGGCGTAGTGAATATGAAGGCACAGGCATTGGTTTAGCTACTTGCCGTAAAATAGCTGAACGACATGGCGGTAGTATTACAGCAAAAAGCGTAGCTGGACAGGGAGCAACCTTTATTGTTACATTACCCACGAAACAACCTAAACAAAAGTCTTAACAATGTGCGCTTAAAGACTTGTCAAGCTGCTATCATTAGAAATTAAAAATCATGGAAATGACCATGAGAGAATCTCCCGTTCGGGTGCTTCTTATTGAAGATGATGAAGATGATTATCTCCTTACCCGCAGCCTATTCTCTGAAATAAAAAATGCAAAATTTCATCTGGAACGTGTAGCTACCTATCATGATGGGATTACTGCTATTAAACGCAATAACCACGATGCTTACCTTGTCGATTACCATCTTGGCGAACGCGATGGATTAGAGTTATTGCGCGAAGCGCTCAATAGCGGCTGCAGAGCGCCTATTATATTATTGACCGGTGTTGGAGATCACAAGGTGGATCTTGAGGCTATGAAGGCCGGAGCGGCTGACTACCTCGTTAAAGGACAAATCAGCACAGCACTTTTAGAACGTTCTATCCGTTATGCAATCGAGCATAAACGTGTAGAAACTGAACTTGCGCGTCTGGCAATTGCTGTCGAACAAGCAACAGAAAGTATCGTTATTACTGATCAAAATGGGATTATCGAATATGTAAATCCATCCTTTGAACGAATTTCTGGTTATCCACGTGGGCAATCTCTTGGAAAACCCTTGCATTCCATGCAAGGACAAACCCACGGAGAAGAGTTTCATAAAGCTCAATGGAAAACCTTACAGGAAAAAAATGTGTGGCAGGGAGAACTTATAAGTCTTCGAAACGATGGAGAAAAGTATATCGAAGAAGGAACAATCTCACCTGTTCGTAACGCCCACGGAGAGATCACCCATTACGTGGTTCTTAAACGTGATGTTACCCATGAACGTCAGTTCGAAGAACATGCTCGCCAAATACAAAAAATGGAAGCAGTAGGGCAACTCGCCGGAGGTATTGCCCATGATTTTAACAATCTGATTGCTGTGATTTTAGGTTATACCACTTTAATCTTAAAAAAACTTCCTAACAATGACCCTCTTCGCGAAAAGCTCGATTCGATCCGCATGGCTGGCGAAAAAGCTGCCCAAATTACACGTCAGCTTCTTGCTTTCAGCCGTCGTCAATTACTCCAGCCAAAGGTAATCGATCTTAATG
>CAZNSF010000289.1:0-5097 GCA_964575565.1 uncultured Verrucomicrobiota bacterium
AGTTGCTAAAGTAGCAACAGAAAGAGGTTGATATTCCTTAGAATCCTTATACCTACCATCGGGGTGACGTTCAAAAATCGGTATTTTAAAGCCTGGAATGCCGAGCTGCGTAAGTGATGGCCGAACATAATCTGGTACCATCCCTAAATCTTCAGCAACCACTCCTGTCTTACCAGAAGCTTCAAGGATGATACGCAAAAGCTTTTCACCATGCTGCTGATTGAATGGTACATGATGTTTATCCTGATCATCATAAGGCCAAAAACGAGGCAGATCACCACCCGTTTTGACACGTGCTTCATCGTGGGTGAGATGAGTGAAAAGATGGTTTTCGCTAGGTTTCCAAGGGAATGCATAAACTCGGTAAAAACCAATGACATGGTCGATACGAAAGAAGTGGAAAATCTTGCTTGTGTTACCCACACGAGTTTTCCACCAAAGATAATTATCTTGCTCCATATGTTCCCAGTTATAGAGAGGGGTACCCCAATTTTGTCCCCAACGTTCCGTGAAAGGATCGCCTTTAAAAAAATATTCTGGAGGCGCGCCACAAGACCAACGAAGATTAAAGAGCGAGCGATTCGCCCACACATCGGCACTATAACGACTAATCCCAAACGGGATATCGCCCATCAACAAAACACCGCGTTCTTCTGCATATCGTTTCAAACAGCTCCATTGTTGCCAGGCTATCCATTGAATATAGCTAAAAAATAAAACTGTTTCCTCTAAATGATTCTGCTCGGCACACGGTCTAGAAAGGATCCAATCTCGAGCTTGAGATGGAGTCTGGTGCTCCGTAGGCCACTCTTCCCATACTGGAATGTGACCATGGATCTGCATGAGCGTGCGAAAAAGCGCGTAATCATGAATCCATAAACTATTCTCGGCAAGGAAGGAGTGGAATTCACGCGCGCGCATTGTATTTTTGGCATGGTGATTCTTTAAAAAGTTTGTAAAAGCCTCTCTCAAAAGCTGGAGTTTAAGAGATTTAACTTTGCGATATTGTACAGAACCTTGCTGTAAATCTTTGAGCAACTCTTCTGTTACAGTTTTTTTGAAAGTTTGAGAGGGTAAATCAACTATAAGATCAGGCAAAATAGCAATGGTCGTTGGGTCCAAAGCTACTGAACTAATTGCATTATAAGGGCTATGATCATCCCCAGTTTCATTGATTGGCAACAATTGGAGCAATGAAAAATGATGTTGCCCACACCAATCAATCATTTGACGTACAGCCTCTGTATCTCCCACTCCTAAATCGTTTTTAGAGCGAAGTGCAAAAACAGGCACGAGAATGCCTGCTAATTTTTTGGTCGGATCAATCTGCATTGTACTTAAAATCGTCTCTATCCCCTCTTGACACTCTTCCTTTCATCAAATACCATTGGCGAAAAAATAGGATGTAATAAGCTCATGAAACAAAAGCCTAGCAAACGGAATACCGCACGGACAGAGAAAAAAGAAACGGTTAAAAAATTTTACCGAGCAGATGTTGTTGGAAGCATGTTGCGCCCAGATTATCTTTTGCAAGCACGCAAACAACATGTTGCTGGAGAAATACCAGATCCTCACTTCAAGCTCATCGAAGATCGGGCTGTAAACGAGGCCATTGGCATCCAAGAACGCTCACGGGTAGATGTGATCACAGATGGCGAGATACGGCGCAATGTGTTTGCAAGCCAACTCGCACAAGCTACAGAAGGTTTCTCGAAAGTTACCAATAATTGGGTTGATTGGTTTGATATGAAAGGGAACCCTCAAAGAGATGCAGTAACCGTTGGCTTAGTAAGCAAGATTAAACGCAAACGCCATCTTTCTGCAGAGGAGTTTAGCTATCTTCGAGGAAGGGCCAATAAGCTACCCACTAAGATTACACTGCCGAGTCCAACCATGTACGCTTACTATTGGGTTCCTGGAACTTCCGATAAAGCATATCCATCTAATAATGCTTATCTAGCAGATGTAACAGACATTTTGAAGGACGAAGTAGCTGAACTCGTAAGGCTTGGCGCAGAATATATTCAATTTGATGCGCCAGAATTCGGAATGATTCTCGATTCTCATCAGCGACAGTGGTTTGCTAGCAAGGGATTTGATCCTGACCAGTTAGTCCAAGACGGTATCCAAATGATGAATGCCATAATGAAGGGTTATCCTAAAGTTACTTTTGGTCTACACATTTGTCGGGGTAATGATGCCAATAGGTACATGGCAAAAGGAAGTTATGCTCGTATAGCTCAAACAGTATTCTCATCGACCCATGCACAGCGACTTCTTCTGGAATATGATGACGAGCGTTCGGGAGATTTTGAACCTCTCAAATACGTCCCAGAAGATAAAATTGTAGTGTTGGGGCTTATTACTACAAAATTTACACGACAAGAGACTGTCAAGGAATTATGTGCCAGAATTAAAGAAGCCAGCAATTATATTCCATTGGAGCGCCTGGCTTTAAGCACCCAATGTGGTTTTGCTTCTGTTGCTCATGGCAATGCTCTTGATTTTAAAGCTCAAGAGAAAAAGTTAAAGTTAGTTGCCAGAGTTGCTCGCCAAGTGTGGGACGATCAATAACTTGCTCTTGCAAAAATCACAAGCCACTTGCTAGGCACCTAATCTTTGGCATGTGGTTACGCAAAAAGGGTCTTCCTTGCCTTTATTCCATTTAGAGTGGGCTAAGGGGTTGTCCATATATTGTTATCTTATAATACCTTCTAGGCGTAAATTTCCTTTCTATACACTTTCCAAATCTGTTGCAGCTTAATGACTTGCAAAAAAAAATAAAAAAATACAACATGCGAGAATGCTGTTTTAGTGTCTTTAATTTTTAAAAAATGTTAACTCCGTTAAATAAACCCTTGTTTTCTCCTGGAATGCACACAGAAACTATCTGGGCTATTTCCTTTGTCCTGTTGGTATGTTTTACTTCAAATACGAGCGCTCAAGATCCCGAACTTAAACCGCAAGAATTCGAAAGAATTGCTCCAAAGGTTCCAGAAAAGAAAGAAGAGCCCGCGAGTCTTCCCGAAACAGTCCCTCCAGAAAATGATGATGAGAAAATTTTAGTCGAAAAACTTTCTGGCCTTATTTTTATAAAAAGCATGGATCAAATTCAAAAAAACGGGATATCCGGGGTTGAGGATATCATTATCGTTCGATCAAAAGAATTGGAAATTCTACAAACACCTGCTTTTAAAGAAAGAATGCGTCCTTTCCTTGGCAAACCTATTACCCTTAAGTTATTAAGCCAATTGAGACGCGAAACAGTTTTGTTTTATCGCGATCACGATCGGCCCGTTGTTAATGTAGTGGTGCCTGGGCAAGATATTACTACTGGCGTTATTCAGCTTATGGTGATTGAAGGAGTTGCTGGTAAAATCCATGTTGAAGGCAATCAGTGGTTTGACAGCAATTTTTTAAAGCATACGATACGGTTAAGGCGCGGTGAACCCATCTACGCAAAATCACTCTTAGAAGATATCAACTGGTTAAATAACAATCCTTTTCGACACGTGGATCCTGTTCTCACACCTGGAGAAGAACGTGGCCAAACAGATATTGTTCTTAAAACCAAAGACCGTGTTCCCTTTCGTTTTTATGCGGGTTACGAAGATAGCGGTAACGAGTTAACTGGCGACGAGCGTTTCTTTACCGGTTTTAATTGGGGCGATGCTTTTTCAGCAGATCATCAAATGAATTATCAATTTACGGGCGATCCTCACTTTAATAAATTAACGGCTCATTCGGGGAGCTATATCATCCCTTTATCATGGCACCATCGATTAAGTTTTTTTGGTAGTCATGCAGAAACAACGGCCGACGTAGATCGAGGTCGTTTTTACTTAAGAGGCGCAAGTTGGCAAGCTAGTACCCGTTACTCAATCATGCTGCCTTTAACCGATATTTATACCCACGAAGCCGTATTTGGATTTGATTTTAAACAAAGTAATAACAATTTGGATTTTAATGGAGGATTGATCTTTAACCGCACAACAGATATTCTTCAATGGACAGCCGGATACAGTTCTGGTCTAAAAGATCCTTTTGGAAATACCACATTTGGAATCAATATCTTTTACTCTCCGGGTTATCTTACGGACAGAAATACCGATCTAAACTTTCGAACCTCACGAGCTTTTGCAAGAGCTGGCTATGTATATGGAAGGACTGCCTTAGAACGAGTTACAAAATTACCTTGGGATTGTGCATGGCTAATTAAAGCAACCCACCAATTTTCTCCAAGCGGCACTTTGCTCGGCAGCGAGCAGTTTGGAATTGGGGGCTATAATACTGTGCGTGGCTACGACGAACGCGAAGCCAATGGCGATGAAGGATACTTATTCTCAACTGAAATCCGGTCTCCTCCGATTAGTCCAGGTTCTCTTTTGGGATTTAAAAATGCCAATGACCAATTTCAAATTCTAGGTTTTTGGGATTATGGAGTTACTGAAAATAGAATTCTTTTACAGGGCGAAGATCCAAGCGTAATTTTATCCGGCATCGGCCCTGGAATTCGTTATTCAATTACCCCCTACCTTTCCCTTAGAGCCGACTATGGCTATCAACTAAAAGACAGTGGAAATAACCTTCGCCATAATTCGCGTTGGCATGTCGGTATTGTGTTAAGTTATTAATCAACTCCCGCAAAATTTTATTGCACACCTTTAAAGAGCGATGTTAGTTTACGCCAATGGAAAAAATCACTTATGCATCATTAGGTTCTTTAGGTAATGACTTTCATCAAGAATTCGATCTAGCAACCAACCGGCTAAAAAATAAGCTTGGGCAAACGCACCCAATGTTTGTCCAAGGTAAAAGCAAAAAATCAAAGCTCGGTTCCTTCGTTGATATCAACCCGTCCGATACACGTAGCCTTTTGGGTAAATTCCAAAAAGGAACTGCTGTAGATGTTAAGCAAGCAATCGCATCCGCCAAGGCAGCGTTTCCAACCTGGAAAAAAATGGATTGGCAGCAACGGATTGCTCTTCTGCGAAAAGCCGCAGATCTTATTACACAACGCCAGTTTGAATTTGCAGCGCTTTTAAGCATGGAAGTAGGTAAAAATCGCTTCGAAGCCATTGCCGAAGTCTCGGAAAC